>NZ_WWKH01001030.1:0-5802 GCF_009865595.1 Streptomyces sp. SID1328
GCGGGCCCGGTGCGGCACTACGTGCCGACCTCGGAGGGGTTCGCCGAGTCGGTGGCGCGCGGACTCGGCTGGGGGATGGTCCCCGAGTCGCAGGCGGAGCCGCTGCTGGCGGCGGGCCGGGTCGTGCCGCTGGCGGCGGGGTGGCTGGACGTGGCGCTGTACTGGCAGCAGTGGCGGCTGGACTCCCCTGCGCTTGCGGCGCTGGCCGAGGCGGTCAGCGCGACGGCGGCGCGGGCGCTGCGCCGCTGAGCCGGGCGGCGGCGCTGTCCAGCAGCATCTCCAGCGCGGTCGGGTAGGCGCTGTGCACCATCTGCCGGGCGAGCAGCGGGGCGGCCTCGGCGATGCGCGGGTGGGTGGAGCGGGGCAGCCGGGCGTAGGTGGAGTGCCACTGGTCCTCGTCGGCCCGCTGGGAGGCGCTGGGCAGGGCCAGGGTGGCGGCGTCCAGGGCGGCGAAGGCGAGGGTCTGGTCGATGAAGGCGTGGTAGACCCGTACCGCGTCGGGCAGCGGGAACCCGGCGCGGGCGAGCACGTCGAGGACCGCCTCGTCGACGGCGAGTTCATGCGCGCGGCCGGTGACCCGGCTGACGGTGAGCAGCGCCGCCTGTGGGTGGGCGACGTAGGCGGCGTGGATGCGGGTGCCGATGGCGCGCAGGTCAGCGCGCCAGCGGCCGGTGCGTCGCCAGCCGTCGAGGGCCTGGCCGATGAGGGCGTCCCCGATGGCCAGGGTGAGGTCGTCCATGCCCCGGAAGTATCGGTAGAGGGTGCTGGGGTCGCAGTCCAGGGCGAGGCCGAGGCGGCGCGCGGTGAGTCCGGCGCTGCCGTGCTCGCGCAGCAGGCGCAGCGCGGTGGTGACGATCAGCTCCTCGGTGAGCACGGTGCCGCTGCGGGTGGGCCGGCGCCTGCGGCGCTTCTCTTCGGGCACGACGGGTTTGGGCACGACGGGGCCCCCTCTCTGCGGTCCTTACGGTCCTTATGCCAACGCCATTGACCTTAACGCGCCGCGGGGCGTTGGATTCACGGCAAGGCGCGCCTGTCCCGTTCTCGTTTTCCGTCCGTGTCAGGCAGGGAGTTTCCGTCATGCGTGTACTGCTCGTGGGCGCCGGTGGTGTGGGCACCGCCGTCACCCGGATCGCGGCCCGCCGTCCGTTCTTCGACCTGATGGTGGTGGCCGACTACGACCCCGCCCGCGCGGAGGCGGCCGTCGCGGCCCTCGGCGCGGACGCGGACCGGTTCGTACCCGAGCGGGTGGACGCGGCCGACGAGGCGGCGGTCGCCGGGCTGCTCGCCCGGCACGGCTGCGACGTGCTGCTGAACGCCACCGACCCCCGATTCGTGATGCCGCTGTTCCGGGCCGCCCGCGAGGCCGGGGCCACCTATGTCGACATGGCGATGTCGCTGTCCCGGCCGCACCCGGAGCGCCCGTACGAGGAGTGCGGGGTGAAGCTCGGCGACGAGCAGTTCGCGCTCGCCGCCGACTGGGAGCGCGCGGGCGCGCTGGCGCTGGTGGGCATGGGCGTGGAGCCCGGCCTGTCCGACGTGTTCGCCCGGTACGCGGCGGACGAACTCTTCGACACCATCGAGGAGATCGGCGTCCGCGACGGCGCCAACCTCACCGTGGAGGGCTACGACTTCGCGCCCTCCTTCAGCATCTGGACCACGATCGAGGAGTGCCTGAACCCGCCGGTGGTGTACGAGGAGGGGCGCGGCTGGTTCACCACCGAGCCGTTCAGCGAGCCGGAGGTGTTCGACTTCCCCGAGGGCATCGGCCCGGTGGAGTGCGTGAACGTCGAGCACGAGGAGGTGCTGCTGATACCGCGCTGGACGGACGCACGGCGGGTCACCTTCAAGTACGGGCTGGGCCGCGAGTTCACCGACACGCTGCGCACGCTGCACCAGTTGGGCCTGGACCGCACCGTTCCGGTGACCGTGCCGGGTCCGGACGGTCCGGTGGCGGTCTCGCCGCGTGACGTGGTGGCCGCCGGGCTGCCCGACCCGGCGACGCTGGGCGACCGGATGCGCGGCAAGACCTGCGCGGGCACCTGGGTCCGGGGCACCAAGGACGGGGCGCCGCGTGAGGTGTACCTCTACCACGTGGTCGACAACGAGTGGTCGATGGCCGAGTACGGCTCCCAGGCCGTGGTCTGGCAGACGGCCGTGAACCCGGTGGTCGCCCTCGAACTCCTCGCCACCGGCGCCTGGTCGGGGGCGGGCGTGCTGGGCCCGGAGGCCTTCCCCGCCCGCCCCTTCCTCGATCTGCTGACCGCGTACGGCTCCCCGTGGGGGCTGCGGGAGCAGTGACCGTCAGGCGGTCCTCGGCTTGCCCTTGGTGTAGAGCCAGGTGTGCAGCACCGGGGCGACCTTCTTGCCGGACTCCTTCTCGGCGAGCCGGGTGAACTGCTCGGTCGTGCCGTGGCCGTCGCGGTGCTGGGCGGCCCAGGCGCGCAGGATGCGCAGGAAGGCGCGGTCGCCGACGGTCTTGCGCACCTGGTGCAGGGCCATCGCGCCCCGGTCGTAGACGGGGTCGCCGAAGATCTTGCCGCCGTCGCCGGGGTTGCCGGGCGGGTAGGCCCACAGCTTGTTGTCGGCGGGGCGGGCGTACAGGCGGTCGAAGGTCTTCTGGGCGCTGTCGCCGCCGTGCTGCTCCTCGTAGAGCCACTCGGCGTAGCTGGCGAAGCCCTCGTTGAGCCATATGTCCTGCCACTTCGTCAGCGAGACGGAGTCACCGAACCACTGGTGGGCGGTCTCGTGCACGAGGGTGTCCAGGTCGGGCGCCGAGGCGTACACCGGCCGGGTCTGGGTCTCCAGGGCGTAGCCGACGTCCGGGGCGTGGTCGACGATCGAGCCGGCCGCGCGGTAGGGGTAGGGGCCGAACAGTCCGGCCTCCCACTTCAGCACCGAGGGCAGCTTCTTCATCACCGGGTCGGCGGCTCGGGCCTCCCTGGGGTCGACGGCGTCGTAGAGCTGGACGCCGCCGGGCAGGGTGCCGCGCCGGACCGTGAAGGTGCCGACGGTGGCGGTGGCGAGGTAGGCGGCCATGGGCTCGGCCTGGTGCCAGCGGAAGGTGGTGCGGCCGTGCTCGGTGCGCTGCCCGCGCAGCACGCCGTTGGCGACGGCGGTACGGCCCTCGGGGACGGTGATGGTGAAGTCGTACGACGCCTTGTCCAGCGGGTGGTTGTTCGCCGGGAACCAGGTCATGGCGCCCTGCGGCTGGCCCGCGACGAAGGCGCCGTCATCGGTGGGAATCCAGCCGTCGGTCGAGCCGTCCGGGTCGGTGACCGGCTTGGGGGTGCCCTTGTAGCGGACGGTGACCTTGAACTCCTGCCCGTCGCGCAGGGTGCTCTTCGGGGTGATGACGAGTTCCTGGCCGTTGCGGGTGAAGCGGGCGTCCTCGCGGCCTACGCGCACGGAGGTCACCGTGAGGCCGCTCAGGTCCAGGTCGAAGCGGCTGAGGCGCTGGGTGGCACGGGCGGTGAGGACGGCGGTGCCGTCCAGGTGCCGGCCGGCCGTGTCGTAGCCGAGCGTGAGGTCGTAGTGGCGTACGTCGTAGCCGCCGTTGCCGCTCAGCGGGAAGTACGGGTCGCCGGCGCCCGGTGCTCCGGTGGCGCCGGAGCCGAGCGGAGCGGCGGCGCCGAGGAGGGCGGCGATCGCGAGGGGGACCGTGGCGAGGACCGTCTCGCGCCCGAGGAGGGCGGTGCGGCGTCGTGCGGCCGGGCGGCGGGAGGACGTCACGTGCGCTCCTTCGGGACGACGATGATCGCTCCGCCACAGACTAGGGCGCCGGACCCCCGGCTGTCCTCCGCTCAGGGGCACCGCGCCGACGGGGAGCCGACCGCCCCCGAGGGCCCTCGGCACCCTGCCGGAGCAGACCGCCGGGGGCCCGGTCGTGCCGCCTCAGCCGGTCTGCCGGGCCGCCGCCCTGCCCGCGGCGCGGCCGGAGAACAGGCAGCCGCCGAGGAAGGTGCCCTCCAGCGCGTTGTACCCGTGCACCCCTCCCCCGCCGAAGCCGGCCACCTCACCGGCCGCGTAGAGCCCGTCGACCGGACTGCCGTCGAGACCCAGGGCGCGGGAGTCGAGGTCGGTCTGGATGCCGCCGAGGGTCTTGCGGGTCAGCACGCGCAGCCGGACCCCGATCAGCGGGCCCGCCCCCGGGTCGAGGATGCGGTGCGGGGCGGCGACCCTGCCGAGCCGGTCCCCGATGTAGCGGCGGGCGTTGCGGATGCCCTGGACCTGGGAGTCCTTGCTGTAGGGGTTGGCCATCTGGAGGTCGCGGGCCTCGATCTGGCGGCGCACCTCGGCCGGGTCCAGCAGGGCCTCGCCGGTGAGGCCGTTCATCCTGGCCACCAGTTCCTCCAGGGTGCCGGCGGTGACGAAGTCCTCGCCCTTGTCCAGGAACGCCCGCACCGGCCCCGGCGCGCCCTTGCCCAGCACCCGGTCGCGGAGCACGGCCTTGCGGTCCTTGGCGGTGATGTCGGGGTTCTGCTCGGAACCGGAGAGCGCGAACTCCTTCTCGATGATTTTCCGGGTGAGGACGAACCAGGAGTGGTCGTGGCCCGCGATGTCCTCGGTGGTGCGCAGATGGCGCAGGGTGCTCAGCGTGTCGTAGCCGGGCAGACAGGGGTCGGGCAGGCGACGGCCGCGCGCATCGAGCCAGATGGAGGAGGGGCCGGGCAGGACGCGGATGCCGTGGCCGGGCCAGATGGGGTCCCAGTTGGCGAGGCCTTCGGTGTAGTGCCACATGCGGTCCCGGTTGACCAGGCGTACTCCGGCCTCCGCGCTGATGTCGAGCATGCGGCCGTCGACGTAGGCGGGGACGCCGGTGACCATGTCGGCCGGGGGCGTGCCGAGCCGCTCGGGCCAGTAGCGGCGGACGATGTCGTGATTGGCGCCGATGCCGCCGGTGGTGAGGACGACGGCCTGCGCGGTCAGTTCGAACTCCCCGGCCGTCTCCCGGCTGGAGGCCACACCGCGCGGCGCGTCGTCCGGAGCCAGCAGGGTGCCGCGTACCCCGCGCGCGGTGCTGCCGTCGATGAGCAGCTCGTCGACGCGGTGCCGGTGGTGGAAGGTCAGCAGCCCGTCCCGCGCCGCCTGCCGGGCGTACCGCACGAAGGGCTCGACCACCCCGGTGCCGGTCCCCCAGGCGACGTGGAAACGGGGTACGGAGTTGCCGTGACCGTCGGCGCGCAGGTCGCCGCGCTCGGCCCAGCCGACGGTGGGCAGCAGCTCGATGCCGTGGCCGCGCAGCCAGGACCGCTTCTCCCCGGCCGCGAACTCGACGTAGGCGCGGGCCCAGCGCACCGCCCAGGAGTCCTCGTCGTCGATCCGGTCGAAGCCGGCGCTGCCCCGCCAGTCGTTCCAGGCGAGGTCGAGGGAGTCCTTGACGCCGAGGCGGCGCTGTTCGGGCGAGTCGACCAGGAAGAGGCCGCCGAAGGACCAGAACGCCTGGCCGCCGAGGTTGGCGGCGTTCTCCTGGTCCAGCAGGGCCACCTTCCGGCCCCGGCTGGTGAGTTCGTGCGCCGCGACCAGGCCGGCCAGCCCCGCTCCCACGACTATGACGTCCGCGTCCATGGAGTCCTCGCCCTTCCTTCCAGCGTTCATTCCGGGTCGCCGCTGCCGGACAGCAGGGGCGTGAGCAGGTGTTTCAGCCAGTCGCGGGCGGCGTCGACGTCCTTGTCCAGCAGAAGCTGGACGGTGACGCCGTCGTAGGCGGCGACGACCGCGCGGGCGGCCGCGTCCACTCCGCCGGGCGGGGTGGCGGTGGCCTCGGCCCGCCGGAGCCGGTCGGCGACGGCCTCGCGCAGCCGG
>NZ_WWKH01001031.1:0-2597 GCF_009865595.1 Streptomyces sp. SID1328
GGAGTTCCGCGCCGCGTGCGGTCGCCAGCAGCCGCTCCCTCTCGCCCTCCAGCAGCAGCGGCAGGCTGTCGGCCGGTACGTCGAGACCCTCCGCCATCCGGGTGAGCAGGCGGCGCGTGCGCGCCACGGTCTGCTCGATCAGGGTGCGGTCGAGCAGTGCGGCGCGGTAACCGAAGGTGACGCGGAGGCTGTCCTCGCCGGGGGCGATGGTGAGGGTGAGCGGGTAGTGGGCGGCGTCGGTGCCCTCGATCCCGGCGACGGTGAGGCCGGCCATGCCCTGCTGGGCGGTGCGCAGGGCCTCGGCGTCGAGCGGGTAGTTCTCGAAGACGGCGAGGGTGTCGAAGAGCCGGTCCAGCCCGGCGGTCTCGCATATCTCGGTCAGCCCGACGTACTGGTGGCCCAGCAGCCGGGCCTGCTCCTCCTGGAGCCGGGTGAGCAGCGCGGCCAGGGACTCGCCGGGCTCGGGGCGCAGCCGGACCGGGACGGTGTTGATGAACAGGCCGATCATCGTCTCGATGCCGGGGATCTCCGGCGGCCGCCCGGAGACGGTGGTGCCGAACACCACGTCGGAGCGGCCGGTGAGGTGGGCCAGCACCAGGCCCCAGGCGCCCTGGACCAGGGTGTTGAGGGTGAGCCGGGAGGCGCGGGCCGTCTCGCGCAGCCGGTGTGCGGTGTCCCGGTCCAGCTCCAGCACGAGGGTCTCGGGCAGTTCGGCGGAGTCGGGCCCCTCCGGCGCGCCCCGCCCGGCGAGCAGGGTCGGCGTCTCCAGCCCCGCCAGCGCCTCCCGCCAGGTGTTCAGCGTGGCCGCCCGGTCCTGCGCGGCCAGCCAGGCGAGGTAGGTGCGGTACGGGGTGACGCGGGGCAGCGTGAGGTCGTCGCCCTGACGGGCGTACAGCTCGAACAGCTCGCGGACCAGCAGCGGGACGGACCAGCCGTCGAAGAGGAGGTGGTGGCTGGTCATCACCAGCCGGTGCCGGCCGGGCCCGGTGTGGACGAGGGTGAACCGCATCAGCGGCGGCGTGGTGAGGTCGAACCGCCGGGTGCGGTCCTCGGCGAGGAACGCCTCCAGCGCCTCGGTGCCGGCGGCACCCTCGGCCGAGGTGAGGTCCAGCTCGTCCAGCGGTACGGGCACCTGCGCCGCGACCGCCTGGACGGGCTGGTCCAGGTCCTCGTGGAGGAAGCCGACCCGGAGATTGGCGTGGCGGCGCAGCAGGGTGCCGATGGCGGAGCGCAGGGCGAAGACACTGACGGTGCCTTCGAGGTCGAACACGAACTGGGTGGTGTAGACGTCCACGGCCTGGGAGTCGTAGAGCGAGTGGAAGAGCATGCCCGCCTGCAACGGCGTCAAGGGCAGTACGTCCTCCAGCTGGAACCCGGTCACTTGCGTCCACCCCACTTGTTCTGAAGTCGGTCGATCTGGGCCTGGTCGAGGGAGACCAGGGGAAGGTCGGAGGGCGTGTAACCGCCCGCGTCGGGCTGTTCGGCGTGTTCGGCGACGGCGCGCAGGGCGCGGGCGAAGGCATCGGCCAGGTCCGCCACGTCCTCCTCCTTCAGGAGGTCGCCGGGCCACGTCCAGCGGGTGACGAGGACGGGTCCGTCGGGGCGGTCCTCGGTGTGCGCGTTGATGTCGACGACGTGGTGGACGGGCATGTCCGGGTCCTGGCTGCGCGGCTGGCCGCCGTCGGGCAGGACCTCCCAGTCGCCGGTGCTCTCGGCAGAACTCGCATACCGGCCCAGGTAGTTGAACCCGATCTGCGGGGCTTCGGCGGTGAGCCGGTCGCGGGTGGCGGGGTTGAGGTGCCGGAGCATGCCGTAGCCCACGCCGTGGTCGGGTATCGCCCGGAGCTGCTCCTTGATCTGCTTGACGGCGCGGTCGATCAGGGTCGCGTCGAAGCGTCCGGGGTCCAGGACCCGGCCCGGTCCGGGATCGAGCCGCACCGGGTAGAGGCTGGTGAACCAGCCGACGGTGCGCGAGAGGTCGATGTGGTCGGCGAGCTGCTCCCGGCCGTGGCCCTCCAGGTCGACCAGGACGGCGGTGTCGTCCGTGCGGCCGGTGCCCCGGTCCTCCCGCCAGGCGCGGATCGCGAGCGCGAGCGCGGTGAGCAGCACGTCGTCCACCCCGGCGTGGAAGGCGGCCGGCGCGGTGGTGAGCAGCGGGCCGGTCCAGCGGGCGTCCAGCCGGGTGGTGATGGTCCGGGTGTGCCCGGCGGTGTCCCGCTCCGCGTCGAGCGGCCGGTGTCCGATGCGCGGGTCCGGTGTGTTCAGTACGCCTTCCCACAGCGGGAGTTCGCGTTCCCGTTCCGGTGTGCGGGCCTGGGTGGCGAGGAGGCGGGCCCAGCTCCGGTACGGCGTGGCGACGGACGGCAGCGGCGACGGCGTGCCGGTGACCGTCCGCCATGCGGCGGCGAGGTCGGCGCCGAGCACCCGCCAGGAGACGGCGTCGACGGCCAGGTGGTGGATCACGATCAGCAGTCGGCCGGGGGTGGCCGGGCCCGCGTCGCCCCACACGGCCTCGATGACATGGCCGTCGGCGGGCCGCAGCCGGGCGCGGGCCTGTTCGCCCGCCTCGGCGAGCGCGGCGGTCGCGGCGGCCGCGT
>NZ_WWKH01001032.1:0-2582 GCF_009865595.1 Streptomyces sp. SID1328
CTGACGCCGCGCGGCCGCCCTTCGGGCGACGACGCGAACGGTCAGACAGGCCCTAGGCCGGTCCGCAAAGTCCCGCCTGGGCCAACAGGTACGCCTGCGGGACGGGTTCGGTGGGGCCCGGCGCGCGGACCGTGCGGGAGGTGAGGGCGAACCCCGCCTCCTCCAGCAGCGCGGCCATGCGCTCCGGGTCGCGGCGGAGGAAGTCCAGGCTGACCGGGTGGCCCCACGGCCGGTCGTGGCGCCGGTGTTCCTCGCCCGCCTGAAAGGCCAGCAGCAGATGGCCGCCCGGCGCCAGCACGCGGCGGAACTCGGCGAACAGCGCGGGCAGTCGCTCCACCGGGGTGTGGATGCTGGAGTACCAGGACACGACACCGGCCAGCTTCCCGTCCGGGAGGTCCAGCTCCAGCATGGAGCCCTGCTCGAAGCGCAGGCCGGGGTTCTCGCGGCGGGCGACCGCCAGCATGGCGGGGGAGAGGTCGAGCCCGAACACGTCGAGTCCCTCGGCGGCGAGGAAGCCGGTGACCCGGCCCGGCCCGCATCCCAGGTCGGCCACCGCCGCGCCCGCCCCCACCAGCTCCGCGAACACCTTCAGCAGGGCCCGGTCGAGGGGCTGGGCGAGATGCGCCTGGCGGAAATGATCGGAGTAGTCCTCGGCGATCGCGTCGTAGAACGTCCGGGTCGCGGCAAGGAAGTCGGGGGAGGCGGCGGAGTCGGTCATGGGGAGCGACCCTAGGGGTTCCGGCGACTTCCCCGCGGCCGTTCGGGTGAGAACACCGGGGCCGGAATGCCCCCGCTGGTCAATGCGCGGCAGGCGGGACGCGGAATTCGCCCGGAATTCAGCGGAACGTCACGGCGAAAAGGCAGGAGCCCCGTCGCCGGAAGGCGTGGGGCTCCTTGGGTACTGCACTCAGGTTCTGCGATCAGGCAGTGATCAGACGGGGGTGACGTTCTCCGCCTGCGGACCCTTCGGGCCCTGGGTCACGTCGAAGTTCACCTGCTGGTTCTCCTCGAGGGAGCGGAAGCCGGTGGCGTTGATCGCGGAGTAGTGAACGAAGACGTCGGGGCCGCCGCCCTCCTGGGCGATGAAGCCAAAGCCCTTTTCGGCGTTGAACCACTTAACGGTTCCGGTAGCCATAAGCCCTCCTTGGGCTCAAAAGGGTTGCCCTGCTCCAGAACCTGCAAGTGCGAACGGTGCTGCACGACTGCATTCATCTGAAAACGACGAGAGCCCGCGGTCACATGCTCCGCAGGCTCTGTACTGCAAGGGAAACCAAACTGCAACTTGCGGCGAGCCTAGCACGCGGGCACCGGAAAGCAATAGAGGTCAAGATCACGTCACCCGAATGTTTGAACCTGCCGCCCGGAGCGCACACCACGGGCCGGTCGGGGCCGTGTATCGCAGGGGGTCTAGTCTCGCGATGTGGACAATTCTCGCACCCGGCCGCGCGTCGGCCACATCCAGTTCCTCAACTGCCTGCCCCTCTACTGGGGGCTCGCGAGAACCGGCACGCTCCTCGACTTCGAGCTGACCAAGGACACCCCGGAGAAGCTCAGCGAGCAGCTCGTGCGCGGTGATCTCGACATCGGCCCCATCACGCTCGTGGAATTCCTGCGCAACGCCGGTGACCTGGTCGCTTTCCCCGACATCGCGGTGGGCTGCGACGGCCCGGTGATGTCCTGCGTGATCGTCTCGCAGCTGCCGCTGGACCGGCTCGACGGTGCGCGTGTCGCCCTCGGCTCGACCTCGCGGACCTCGGTCCGGCTGGCCCAGCTGCTGCTGGCCGAGCGGTACGGGGTGCGCCCCGATTACTACACCTGCCCGCCCGACCTGAGCCTGATGATGCAGGAGGCGGACGCCGCCGTCCTCATCGGTGACGCGGCCCTGCGCGCCAACCTGGTCGACGCGCCGCGGTACGGCCTTCAGGTGCACGACCTGGGCGCGCTGTGGAAGGAGTGGACGGGTCTGCCGTTCGTCTTCGCGGTGTGGGCCGCCCGGCGCGATTACGCCGAACGCGAGCCGGAGATCACCCGCAAGGTGCACGAGGCGTTCCTCGCCTCCCGCAACGTGTCCCTGGAGGAGGTCGGCAAGGTCGCCGAGCAGGCCTCCCGCTGGGAGGCGTTCGACGAGGCGACCCTGGAGCAGTACTTCACCACCCTCGACTTCTCCTTCGGCCCCCCGCAGCTGAAGGCGGTCGCGGAGTTCGCCCGCCGCGTCGGCCCCACGACCGGCTTCTCCGCCGAAGTGAAGGTGGAACTGCTCGGGGCGTAATCACTACGCTGCGAGGGCGCGGCTTTACGGGGGAGCCCGCGGGGGAGGGGTCGCCATGCAGCCGCTCGGAGCGGACGAACCGGCCGCCGTCGGCCCGTACCGGCTGCTGGGCCGGCTCGGCTCCGGCGGCATGGGCCGCGTCTACCTGGGCCGCAGCGCCGGCGGCCGGACAGTCGCCGTGAAGATCGTCCACCCGCAGTACGCGCTGGACGAGGAGTTCCGGGCGCGCTTCCGCCGCGAGGTGGCGGCCGCGCGCCGGGTGGGCGGCGCCTGGACCGCGCCGGTGCTCGACGCCGACCCGGACGCGCCGGTC
>NZ_WWKH01001033.1:0-2916 GCF_009865595.1 Streptomyces sp. SID1328
CTACGACGACTCCCTCGACGTCGTCGGCGTCCACATGGTCGGCGGCATCGTCGGCTCCCTCCTCATCGGCTTCTTCGCCACCGGTAAGGGCCAGTCCGACGCGGCCGGCGTCTTCTACGGCGACCACTCCTTCGACCAGCTCTGGAAGCAGTGCGCCGGCGTCTTCGCCGTCCTCGCCTACTCCCTGCTGGTCTCCGCCGTCCTCGCCTTCCTCCTCGACAAGACCCTCGGGATGCGGGTTCCCGAGGACGAGGAGGTCTCCGGCATCGACCAGTCCCAGCACGCCGAGACCGCGTACGACTTCAGCGGCACCGGCGGCGGAGTCGTCGGCGGCTCCACGGCCCAGGCGCTCGCCGCCGCGAAGAACAAGAAGGTGGACGCATGAGGCTCATCACGGCGGTCGTCAAGCCGCACCGGCTCGACGAGATCAAGGAAGCCCTCCAGGCGTTCGGTGTCCACGGACTCACCGTCACCGAGGCCAGCGGCTACGGCCGCCAGCGCGGGCACACCGAGGTCTACCGGGGCGCCGAGTACACCGTCGACCTCGTCCCCAAGATCCGCATCGAGGTGCTGGCCGAGGACGAGGACGCCGAGCAGCTGATCGACGTCCTCGTCAAGGCCGCCCGCACCGGCAAGATCGGGGACGGCAAGGTCTGGTCGCTGCCCGTCGAGACCGCCGTCCGCGTCCGCACCGGCGAGCGCGGCCCGGACGCGCTCTGACACGAGGAAAGACAGGAGTCGCTGGGTGACGCGCACGGACGACCACAAGACCGACGACACGGGACCCAGCGGCTACGCGGCGGCCCGGCTGCACCTCCTCAACGAGGGGGCGCGGTCCGGGCCGCCGCGCCGTACCGCCCTCGCCGGACTCACCGACGACTGGCTGGCCGGCCTCTTCACCGCCGCCGCCCCCACCGCCAAGGGCATCTCCCTCGTCGCCGTCGGCGGCTACGGACGCGGCGAACTCTCCCCCCGCAGCGACCTCGACCTGGTGCTCCTGCACGACGGCAGCGACCCCGCTGCCGTCGCCGCCCTCGCCGACCGCCTCTGGTACCCCGTCTGGGACCTCGGCATCAGCCTCGACCACTCCGTCCGCACCCCCGCCGAGGCGCGGAAGACCGCCGGCGAGGACCTCAAGGTCCAGCTCGGCCTCCTCGACGCCCGCCACCTCGCCGGTGACCTGGGCCTCACCGCCGGACTGCGCACCGCGATCCTCGCCGACTGGCGCAACCAGGCGCCCAAACGCCTCCCCGAACTCCAGGAACTCTGCGCCGAACGCGCCGAACGCCACGGCGAACTCCGCTTCCTCCTCGAACCCGACCTCAAAGAAGCCCGGGGCGGACTCCGCGACGCCACCGCCCTGCGGGCCGTCGCCGCCTCCTGGCTCGCCGACGCACCCCGCGAGGGTCTCGCCGACGCCCGCCGCCGCCTCCTCGACGCCCGCGACGCCCTCCACCTCGTCACCGGCCGCGCCACCGACCGCCTCGCCCTGCAGGAACAGGACCAGGTCGCCGCCGAACTCGGCCTCCTCGACGCCGACACCCTGCTCCGCCAGGTCTACGAGGCCGCCCGCGTGATCTCCTACGCCGGTGACGTCACCTGGCGAGAGGTCAACCGCGTCCTGCGTGCCCGCGCCGTACGCCCCCGGCTGCGCGCCATGCTCGGCGGCGGCAAACCCGTGGCCGAACGCTCACCCCTCGCCGAAGGCGTCGTCGAGCAGGACGGCGAGGCCGTCCTGGCCCGCACCGCCCGCCCCGAACGCGACCCCGTACTGCCCCTGCGCGCCGCGGCCGCCGCCGCACAGGCCGCCCTCCCGCTCTCCCCGCACGCCGTACGGCGCATGGCCGCCACCGCGCGCCCCCTCCCCACCCCCTGGCCCGCCGAGGCCCGCGAACAGCTCATCACCCTGCTCGGCTCCGGACGCCCCACCGTCGACGTGTGGGAAGCCCTGGAGGCCGAGGGCCTGATCAGCCGGCTGCTCCCGGACTGGGAACGCGTCCGCTGCCGCCCCCAGCGCAACGCCGTCCACCTCTGGACCGTCGACCGGCACCTCATCGAGACCGCCGTCCGCGCCTCCGCCCTCACCCGCCGCGTCAGCCGCCCCGACCTGCTCCTGGTCGCCGCCCTGCTGCACGACATCGGCAAGGGCTGGCCCGGCGACCACTCCGTGGCCGGCGAGATCATCGCCAAGGACGTCGCCGCCCGGCTCGGCTTCGACCGCGCCGACGTCACCGTCCTCGCCACCCTCGTCCGGCACCACCTGCTGCTCGTCGAGACCGCCACCCGCCGCGACCTCGACGACCCCGCCACCGTCCGCGCCGTCGCCGATGCCGTCGGCAGCGAGAGCACCCTGGAACTCCTGCACGCCCTCACCGAGGCCGACGCCCTGGCCACGGGCCCCGCCGCCTGGTCCACCTGGCGCGGCTCCCTCGTCAGCGACCTCGTCCGCCGCGTCTGCGCCGTACTCGCCGGTGAACACCCCGGCACCGAGCCCGAACCCGCCGCGCCCACCGCCGAAGAGGAACGCCTCGCCATCGAGGCCCACCGCACCGGCGGGCCGGTCCTCGCCCTGCGCGCTCAGGCCGAACCCGGCCCGCCGGAGGAGTCCGCGGAGGCGGGCGAACCGCTCGGCGTCGAGCTGGTCATCGCCGTACCCGACCAGCCCGGCGTGCTGCCCGCGCTCGCCGGGGTCCTCGCCCTGCACCGGCTCACCGTCCGCACGGGCGGGCTGCGCACGCTGCGGCTGCCCGACGACGTCGATGACGACGGCTCCGTCCTGCTGCTCGACTGGCGGGTCGCCGCCGAGTACGGCTCGCTCCCGCAGGCCAGCCGGCTCCGCGCCGACCTCGTCCGCGCCCTCGACGGCTCCCTGGACATCATGAGCCGCCTCGCCGAACGCGACGCCGCCTACCCCCG
>NZ_WWKH01001034.1:0-1700 GCF_009865595.1 Streptomyces sp. SID1328
GCCTCCAGCTTGCGGCGGAGCTGGGCCATGTAGACGCGCAGATAGTTCGTCCGGTCGCTCAGGGAGGCCCCCCAGACCTCGCGCAGCAGGTGTTTCCGGCTCACCAGACGGCCGGGGCTGGTGACAAGGATCTCCAGCAGGTGCCACTCGGTCGGGGTGAGGCGGACGTCACGCCCGTCGCGCACGGCCTTCTTGGCGGCGAGGTCCAGGGTGAAGTCCGCCGTCCGCACCAGGGTGGTCTCCGGGGCCGCCCGGCCGGCCTCGGCGCGGCGGACGGCGGCGCGGAGCCGGGCCAGCAGCTCGTCCATGCTGAACGGCTTGGTGACGTAGTCGTCGGCCCCGGCGTCCAGCGCGGCGACCTTCTCCTCGGACGCCTGGCGGGCGGAGAGGACCAGGATCGGCACCCGGCTCCGGCCGCCGCGCAGGGACCGTATGACGTCGGCGCCGTCCATGTCGGGCAGCCCGAGGTCGAGCACGACCACGTCCGGCCCTCGGTCGGCCGCGAGCCGGAGCGCGGTGGCGCCGTCCGGGGCCGCGTCGACGGCGTACCGGCGGGCCTGGAGATTGATCACGAGGGCCCGTACCAGCTGCGGGTCGTCCTCCACCACGAGCACCCGTGTCATGGACGCGCGCCCTCCTGTCGTACGCCTCAGTGGACCGACGGCAGCAACCTACGGCATCGGTGCGGGAGTCGGCGGTCCAGGTGCGGCTTGCGGACACCGCTGGGGCGGTTCAGCGCCGGGCCTCCAGCTGCTTGAGCGCGGTGTTCAGCTCCAGCACGTTGACGCGGGGCTCGCCCAGGAAGCCCAGGGTGCGTCCCTCGGTGTGGTCGCGGACGAGCCGGGCCACCTCGGGCACGGGCAGGTGGTTCCGGGCGGCGACGCGGGCCGTCTGGAGCCGGGCGTACTCCGGGGAGATGTCCGGGTCGAGGCCGGAGCCGGAGGAGGTGACCGCGTCGGCGGGGACGTCGGCCGGGCTCACCGGACGGCCGGGCACGGAGTTGTCGCGGACGACGGCGGCCTTGGCGGCCTCCACCCGCCGCACCAGGACCTTGTTGTCGGCGGCGAGATTGGTGGCACCGGACAGCAGCAGGTGGTAGCGGGTGTTCTCGGTGTTGGTCCCGAGCCCGGCCGCCGGACGCCCCTGGAACCACCTGAGGTCCGGCTCCGCCGTCTCCTGACCCTTCTTCAGCGGCAGTGTGTACGACTGCCCGATGAGGGAGGAGCCGACGACCCGTCCGTCCGCCCGGACCTCGGAGCCGCCCGCCCGGCCGGGGAGGAGGAGCTGGGCCACGCCGCTCACGGAGAGGGGATAGAGGACGCCGGTGACGAGGGTGAGGATGAGCAGGGCGCGCAGGCCCGCGCCCAGGGACCGGATCTTGCCGGTGAGGGAGGTGTTCATGGTCAGCCGATCCCGGGGATCAAGGAGAGGAGCAGGTCGATGAGTTTGATGCCGGCGAAGGGCGCGACGAGTCCGCCGAGGCCGTAGACGGCGAGGTTGCGCCGCAGCAGACGGTCGGCGCTCACCGGCCGGTACCGCACCCCGCGCAGGGAGAGCGGGACCAGCGCGATGATGATCAGCGCGTTGAAGACGACGGCCGAGAGGATCGCGGAGTCGGGCGAGGCCAGCCGCATGATGTTCAGCCGGTCGAGCCCCGGATACACGGCGGCGAACAGCGCCGGGATGATCGCGAAGTACTT
>NZ_WWKH01001035.1:0-689 GCF_009865595.1 Streptomyces sp. SID1328
CCCGCGCGGGCGACGACACGGCCGTGCTGCGCCCGGTCCGCGACAGCGGCTCCGAGGCCGAGGTGACGGCCGAGCTGCCGCAGCCGCCGGCCCCGAAGGGCGCGGCCGACGAGACGGCGCTGCTGCCGAAGTTCTCCGACCGGGACGCCGACGAGACCGCCGTACTGCCCCCGGTGAGCCCCGCCGAGGAGACGGCCGTACTGCCGCCGGTCCGGCACGACGCGGAGGACCGCACCCGCGAGATCCCGCAGCTCGGCGCCGACGGCAAGCCCCGGCGTCCGCGCCCCGACTGGGCCGAGGAGACCCCGCTGGACGACCTGCCCTCGCTCGCGGACGAGCTTCTCGGGTCCTACGACGAGCACGACGAGCGCGACCGGCACGACGACGGCGGCCCGCGCGGCCGGGGCCGGCGCGGCTGACCGGACGGAAGCGGAGGGCGGTGTCCACCGGGCGCTTCGGCGCGGCGGAGGGCGCCGCCCTTCGCCGTGCGGGCGGCACTGTCGGTGGCCACCCGCACAATGGACGACGGAACACGAAGTGACGGAAAGGGCGGCGTGACCCATGAGCGTCTGGGACGACCTCGTCGGGCAGGAGAAGGTGAGCGCGGCGCTGGAGGCGGCCGCGCGGGACGCCGACGCGCTCGTCACGGCCGCCGCGGCCGACCAGCCGCCGCCCGAGGCATCGAAGAT
>NZ_WWKH01001036.1:0-1597 GCF_009865595.1 Streptomyces sp. SID1328
CGTGCCCGCGCCGGCCGCGGGCACGGTCCGCCGCCGGCGGGCGCGCAGCCGGTCCCGCAGCGCGAACAGCGCGTTCTCCGCGCGGGAGATCAGCGGCTCGAACCAGGGGAGCGCCAGCAGGATCAGCAGCCCGGCGGCCCAGCCCAGCAGCACGTCGCTCAGCCAGTGCGTACCGAGGTAGACGGTGGTGAGGCCGACGCCGAGCGAGGTGATCGCGGAGAGGGCGGACAGCCAGCGGCGCGCCCTGGCCGTGGAGGCCAGATACGCCAGGATGCCCCAGGTCACGACCGCGTTGGCGGTGTGACCCGAGGGGAATATGTCTCCGCCCAGGCCCATCTCGTTCGAGCCGATCACGGTGGCGTAGTGCGGGCCGAGCCGGCCCATGCCGAGCTTGGCGGCACCGACCGTGATGTTCAGCAGCAGCAGCGAGGCGGCCAGGGTCAGCAGCGGACGGACCGTGTGCTGCCGCCAGGAGCGCCAGCCGAGCCAGGCCGCGACCATCACCGCGGTGGGGCCGCGCTGGCCGAGCACCACGTAGTAGTCGAGGAAGGCGTGGATGCCCGGCCACTGCTGGTAGGGGCGGAAGAACATGACCCGCCAGTCCAGCCGGACCAGCCAGGACGTGGTGATCACGGCCCACACGATCGCCAGGTAGAAGGCCAGGGTCGAGGAGAACAGCACGGCCCGGTGCCGCGACATCCGCGGCACGTCGATATGGGCGGGCCGTTCCGGCTCACGGTCCAGCCTGGCGAACACCCGGTCCAGACGCCGGGTGAGCTTTCGTTCGGTACGCACCCAATCGACGTTACAGCGAGTGAGCTGTGTTCCCGGTCGGTACTGGGGCTTTGTGATGACGATGTGATGTGGGAAACCTCTCAGGAACCGCTTGAATTCCTGAACGTCGGCAATATCGCCGGAGCGGCCCCCGTAATTGCCCCGGATCTCGCCAGGAGCGGTTTTATGGCGCTTTTAATTCGGTTCACCGAAAGGTGGTCCGGTATTGGGCGCGCGCTCACCCGGGCCGCCGGGCCCCTCACGGCGGACCGGAGCCGTTCAGCCACCAGGCGCCGTACACCGCCGCACCGGCCGCCAGCGCGCCGACCAGCAGCGCGGCGCGGGCCGGGCGGGCGCGGGCCAGCGCCTCGGCCAGAGGGAAGAGCAGGGGGAAGGCGGGCAGCAGCAGCCGGGGCTTGGAACCGAAGTAGCTCGACGCGCACAGGGCCAGCGCCAGCACGACCCCGCTGTAGACCAGCAGCGCGAGCGGCTGCCCCCGGCGCACCCCGGCCCCGTACAGCCACAGCAGCAGGACGACGCCGGTGATCAGGGCGATGCCCGCGAGGGCCGACGGGAACGCGGTGAGCATGCCGCCGACGAAGC
This sequence comes from Streptomyces sp. SID1328, assembly GCF_009865595.1. Taxonomy (NCBI): domain Bacteria; kingdom Bacillati; phylum Actinomycetota; class Actinomycetes; order Kitasatosporales; family Streptomycetaceae; genus Streptomyces; species Streptomyces sp. SID1328. The sequence goes on from NZ_WWKH01001036.1 coordinate 1,378, forward strand.
GGGCGAAGGCATAGCCGCCGTCGAACCCGTTGCGCCACCCCGCCTGGACGTCGAGGTAGCCGAGCGGGCCGTCCCCGGTGCGGTGGCCCACCCACTGGACGTACGCCGCCGCGCCCAGCGGGGCCACGGCGGCGCCCAGCACCCGGCGCCAGGCGGGGGCGCGCGGGCCGTCCGCGCTCCCCGTTCGCCCGAACGAGGCAACGGCCGCCACCCACACCGC
>NZ_WWKH01001037.1:0-2860 GCF_009865595.1 Streptomyces sp. SID1328
GCCGCCGAACTCGCCGCCCGCACCCACCGCTGCAACCCCTGACAGGAGGAACCACTGATGCTCACCCCCAAGTACCCGCCCACCGACCACGCCCCGACCCCGGCGCCCACCGCGTCCTCAACCGTGCCGGCCACCTCCACCCCGGCCCCGGTCGCGCCGGTCCCGGTCGCGCCGGTCCCGGTCTCGAACCGGCCGACCATCCAGCTCACCCCCGGCAGCACCCTCGCCCTCGTCGGCGGCGGCACCGCCGTGGTCCTCATCGTCGGCACCGTCCTGGTCTCCATGCTCCTGGCGGTCGCCATCACCGGCGTGAGCGTCGCGATCTGCGCGGTGGTTCTGCGCTCGCTGCTCAACGACTCCCGCAAGGGCCGGTGACCGGTATGGATCTCGCGCCCGTCGCTGCCGCGTTACCGGCCCTGGGCTGGGCCGTGCACGGCAGTGTCCTCGCCCGCCGTCTGGCCGGCGCTCGCCGCGATCCGCTGACCGGCCTGCACACCCGCGCCGGATGGACCGTCCGCGCCGAACGTCTCCTCGACCGGCACCCCAACGCCCTGGTGGTCCTGGTCGACCTGGACGACTTCAAGGCCATCAACGACCGTCACGGCCACCTCGCCGGGGACGCGGTACTCGCCGCGACCGCCCGCCGGCTGAACGACTGGGTGGGACGCCACGGCATCGCCGCCCGGATCGGCGGAGACGAGTTCGTCGCCATCGTCACCGACCCCGCCCACACCACCGGCCTCAACGCCCTGCGGACCGCCCTGGACCGCCCGGTCCACCACCACGGCGAGGTGCTGTCGGTCTCCGCCTCGGTCGGCCGCTGCCACCGCGCGGACCTGCCAGTTCCCACCCTCACCGACGCCCTGTCCGCCGCCGACACCGCGATGTACGCGGCCAAGGGCCACGGCCGGCGCAACACCCACCACTGACCTCAGAGAGAAGGACGCCATGGGCCTCTTCAGCCGCAAGAACGACACCCCCGAGCCCGCCCGCAACGAGCGCATGACCGAGCTGGGCCGTGACTACGCCATCGCCCGCCGGCACCGCGACACCAAGGCCATGAACCGGATCATGCGCGAGATCGGCACCGACAAGGACGTAACCGACCTCAGCGACTTCCGGTCCGGCCAGGAGTCCTACGACTCCATCCCGCCCATCCCGCGCGGACGTAAGCGCCGCAGCCAGTAACGGCCCCCGGAGCGGCCTCGGTCGCCAAACTTCCGCCGCTCCGGGCGCCTGCACCCATTCCTGATCCAACGGACCCGAAAGGGAAGCCTCATCATGCCCCAGCACACCCCTGCCCCGCGCCTATGCCGCGACTGCGACGGTTACGCCACCGCCCACATCACCACCGGTACCCGCCGCCCGGACGGCACCCGCCACACGCTCACCGTCGTCTGCCCGGCCTGCAAGGGCACCGGCCACACCGCCCCCGCCGTCAGCCTCACCCGCGTGGGGAAGTGACGACATGCAGACCCTCACCACCTCCGCCCACCTCGAACCCGACACCACCGCCCGCGTCAGCCGGTTCGCCCCCACAGTGGACGACGAGGGGTTCGTGAGCCTGCGCATCGGCGGTGCACAGCTCGATGTCGCGTTCATCGCCCGGCCCGGCACCGCCGACACCCTCCGCGCAATCGCTCGGGCCGCCGAGGAAGCCGCCACCGTCCTCGACCGCCTCACCGACACCGCTTCGGAGGGTGCCGCGTGAGTGACACCGCCACCGTGGCGGGCCTGGACCCGGCCACCCTCAACGACGTGCTGAGGCTGGCCGGGCACCCCGGCTTCGACCGCATCCAAGACCAGATCCGCCGCACCGGCGGCTGCACCGACCCCATCCGCCTGACGGGCTCGACCGTCACCCGCGACCGGGCCACCGGGCACGTCCTGCACGCCTACTCGACCGACACCGAACCCGGCGGCGTCCTCCGTCTCGCCTGCGGCAACCGGCGCGCCTCCCGCTGCCCGGCCTGCGCCTGGACCTACGCCGGGGACACCTACCACCTCATCCGCGCCGGACTCGTCGGGGACCCCGCCAAGGGCACCCCTGAGACGATCCGGGATCACCCGCGCGTCTTCGCCACCCTGACCGCGCCCTCGTTCGGGCCGGTCCATAACCGGTCCGGCACCCGGCCCTGCCGGTGCGGCACCCACCACCAGGAGGACGCGCCCGAACTGGGCACACCGCTCGACCCCGAGTCGTACGACTACGCGGGTGCGGTGCTGTGGAACAACCACGCCTCCGACCTGTGGCGGTACTTCACGATCTACCTGCGCCGCGAGATCGCCCGCCGTGCCGGTCTCACGCAGAAGGCCGCCCGGGAACAATCGCGGGTCTCCTTCGGCAAGGTGGCCGAGTACCAGAAGCGCGGCGCCGTCCACTTCCACGCCGTGATCCGTTTCGACGGACCCGAAGGCCCCGACGATCCCCCACCGGTCTGGGCCACCCTCGATCTGCTCACCGACGCGATCCGGGCCGCCGCTGCCCGCGTCGTGGTCGACGTCCCTCCGGCCCGGTATCAACCGGGCCCCGATCAACCGGCACGTACCGAGCCTGCTCGCTCGCTGCGCTGGGGCACCCAGCTCGACGTCCAGCCCATCGGCGCTTTCGGCCACGGCGAAGAGGTCACCGAGCAGGCCGTCGCCTCCTACGTCGCCAAGTACGCCACCAAAGCCGCCGAGACCACCGGCACCGTCGACCGGCGAATCGGCAACAAGGAGGCCCTGGCCCTGCTCGACGTGTCCGACCACCCGGCCCGGCTCATCGCCGCATGCCTCGACCTCCACCCGCTCTACCCCGACCGGAAGTTACGCGACTGGGCCCACAGCTCGGCTTCCGCGGCCACTTCTCCACCAAGTC
>NZ_WWKH01001038.1:0-357 GCF_009865595.1 Streptomyces sp. SID1328
GCGCCGGTGGCGCCGTCGAGGCGGGCGTACTCCAGGTATCCGGCAAGGGTGCCCGCCGCGCCGCCGAGCGCGACCGGCAGGCCGTGGTCCAGGACGCGGCCGAGCCGGTCGGCGGAGTCCAGTACCAGGGACCGCCAGCCCGCCGCCTTGAGCCCGAAGGTGGTGGGCACGGCGTGCAGGGCGAGCGTGCGCCCGGCCATGACGGTGTCCCGGTGCTCTCCGGCGAGGCGGGCGAGCTCCCCGGCGGCGGCGCGCAGACCGGCGACGGTGAGGCGCAGCGCGCGGGCGGCCACCAGCATGGTGCCGGTGTCGAGGATGTCCTGGCTGGTGGAGCCCCGGTGGACGTACTCGGCGGCG
>NZ_WWKH01000105.1:0-17998 GCF_009865595.1 Streptomyces sp. SID1328
GCGGGCGGTCAGCCGGGGGACCGACTCGATGCGCTGCGGCAGCCACGCGATGCGCCGACGGTATTCAGCGAGGTCACCACGCCGGCCCGTCCTCCGCCTGCCGTACGCGACGGTGCCGGAACGCGGCAGCAGCACGGAAGCGGCCAGGGACAGGACCGTCGACTTGCCCGCCCCGTTCGGGCCGAGGAACACGGTCCGGCCAGGCGGAAAGACGAAGGTGAAGTCGTGGATGACCGGACTGCGGCGTCGATAGCCGAAGGCAGCCGAGTGGAAGCCGATGGGCATGGCGCATGCTCTCTGACGGTGGAAAAAGCCCGCACCGGATCGGTGCGGGCCCTCTTACTCCTCAAATCACCACATGTGAACGCGCGACGCGCTGAGCGTCGGCCCACTGCCACTGCTCGTGGTTCCGTTCACTGCCTTGATCTGGAAGAAGAGGTCATCGCCCTTGCGCCCGGTCCACTCACCGTGGGACTGACCTCCGTCGAAGCAGGCGGTGAAGGTCTTCTCCTCCCAATACTCATTCGGGGTGGTGTAGTTGTAGTTGATGAGCTGAACCTTGGTCGACTCGTTCACCAAGCCGTGGTCCGAGGTTCTGCAGTCGAAGAAGTCGATGATCGTCGGGGCCGACCCGATGTCGGTCTTGCTGGACTGGAAGCCCGGCCGCACACCCGAGAGGTAGCTGTCGATGGCCTGGATGGACACTCCGCCCCGCGCCTTGCTCCCATAGGCGTCCTCGGCGGACGCTGCGGGTGCGGCTGCGAGCGGCAGGACGGCGGCGCAGGCCACGACTGCGGCAACCTTGCTTATATTGAGGGAAGAACGCATGGATCACTCCTGGTGTGATGGCGTTCGCGAGGCCGGATTCGACCTCGCCGCCTCTCCGGGAGTGCGACCCGGAGGGGCACCCCAGCTTCACCCGTTTTTCACAGGCCGCGAAAGCGAATCATGATCACCGTGATCGATTCGCGACCAAGTCCAGGTAAAATACGCGTAGTTATTCGGACAAGGGACCACCAGCAAACGCCAAGTCGCCCTGGCGATCGGCCTCTTGGAGGCGTCCGCTCCCCCTGGACGTGTGAACGCGTGCCCCCTGAGCTGCTTCGAATGCCCCCCTGTACGACCGCGAGGCCCGCACCCCTTGAAGGGATGCGGGCCTCGCGCACGTGCGGGGGCGGTCAGGCGCCGATGGCGTGAAGGCCGCCGTCCACGTGGATGATCTCGCCGGTGGTCTTGGGGAACCAGTCGCTGAGGAGGGCGACGACGCCCTTGCCGGCGGGCTCCGGGTCCTTGAGGTCCCACTCCAGCGGGGAGCGGGAGTCCCAGACCGAGGCCAGGTCGGCGAAGCCGGGGATGGACTTGGCGGCCATGGAGCCGATCGGGCCCGCGGAGATGAGGTTGCAGCGGATGTTCTGCTTGCCCAGGTCGCGCGCCATGTAGCGGTTGGTGGCCTCCAGGGCGGCCTTGGCCGGGCCCATCCAGTCGTACTGCGGCCAGGCGTACTGCGCGTCGAAGGTGAGGCCGACGACCGAGCCGCCGTTCTGCATCAGCGGCAGGCAGGCCATGGTCAGCGACTTCAGGGAGAAGGCGGAGACGTGCATGGCGGTGGCGACCGACTCGAACGGGGTGTTCAGGAAGTTGCCGCCGAGGGCGTCCTGCGGGGCGAAGCCGATGGAGTGGACGATGCCGTCGAGGCCGCCCAGCTCCTCGCCGACGATGTCGGCCAGGCGCGCGAGGTGCTCCTCGTTGGTGACGTCCAGCTCGATGACCTTCGCCGGCTTCGGCAGCTTCCTGGCGATGCGCTCGGTCAGCGTGGGCCGCGGGAACGCGGTCAGGATGATCTCGGCGCCCTGCTCCTGGGCCAGCTTGGCGACGTGGAAGGCGATGGAGGACTCCATCAGCACGCCCGTGACCAGGATGCGCTTGCCCTCGAGAATTCCGCTCATGGTGTTCAGTGACCCATTCCCAGTCCGCCGTCAACGGGAATGACGGCTCCAGTGATGTACGAGGCGTCGTCCGAGGCGAGGAACTTCACCGCCGCGGCCACCTCCTCCGGCTCGGCGTACCGGCCGAGCGGCACCTGCGACACGATGCCCTTGCGCTGCTCGTCGGTGAGCGCCTTGGTCATGTCGGTGTCGACGAAGCCGGGGGCGACGACGTTGAAGGTGATGTTGCGCGAGCCCAGCTCACGGGCGAGCGAGCGCGCGAAGCCGACCAGCGCGGCCTTGGACGCGGCGTAGTTCGCCTGCCCCGCCGAGCCCAGCAGGCCGACGACCGAGGAGATCAGGACGACACGGCCCTTCTTGGCCCGCAGCATGCCCCGGTTGGCCCGCTTGACCACCCGGAAGGTGCCGGTGAGGTTGGTGTCGATGACCGAGGTGAAGTCCTCCTCGGACATGCGCATCAGAAGCTGGTCCTTGGTGACGCCGGCGTTGGCGATCAGGACCTCGACGGGGCCGTGCAGCTCCTCGATCTCCTTGTACGCCTGCTCGACCTGCTCGGCGTCGGTGATGTCGCACTTGACGGCGAGGAAGCCCGCCGGGGGCTCGCCCGAGCGGTACGTGATGGCGACCTTGTCGCCGGCGTCGGCGAAGGCGCGGGCGATGGCGAGGCCGATGCCCCGGTTGCCTCCGGTGACGAGAACCGAGCGGCTCAACGGATCACCCTTTCATCAGCGGTCTACAACGTTCCGACAATCCGCCCGGGCACCCTCGTGACGGGCCTGACAGGCGGCTTCCCAAGAAACCTATCGGTCCGTCCACGACCACGGACAATCGGGCACCGACAGTGACACATCCCTGCACCTGTCGGATTCCTACAGATCAGGACTCCCCGTCTCACACTCCGCCCATACGGTCTTGCCGGGGCCGGTGCGGGCGCTGGTGCCCCAGCGGGTGGCCACGGCGTCGATGAGGAGCAGGCCCCTGCCTCCCTCGGCCGTGGGGTCGTGGGCCGGGAGCTTCGGGTGGGCGGGGTGGGTGTCGGAGAGCTCGATCCTTACGGTGCCGTCCCGGTGGTGGAGGCGTAGCTCGAAGTCCCTTCCCGCTACGCGGCCGTGCAGGACGGCGTTGGCGGCGAGTTCGGCGACGATCAGGGCGACGGCCTCGGAGACGGGGGTGCCGTAGGGGTGGCCCCACTGGTCCAACTGGTGCACGGCCAAGCGGCGCGCGAGCCGGGCACCCCGCCGGGTGGCGGAGAAACGCTGAGCGAACGTACGTACGGTGACTGCCTCTTGGGCGGGCGTGGGCGACATGCGTCCAGCGTGGGGAGTCCCTACGGGGGGCCAACAGGAACGAAGCCCATACAACTCCGCTTGTCTCAGTGCACACTCTGGACTGGGTGGGTTACTCCGCGTGACGGTGGGTGGATCGGGCGAGTTGAGCGGGGAGCACGAAAGGTGGGCGGCGATGGCAGTGGAGCATGGCCGGGCGGGCGGTGGCGAGTCGGAAGCCTCGGACGGCTTGAAGATGTTCGGCGCCGTATTGAAGTCGCTGCGGGACCAAGGTCGCCTGACCCAGGAGGAGTTCGCGGTACAGGTGCGCTATTCGGCGCCCTACATCGCCAAGATCGAGCAGGGTAAACGGTTTCCTCCTGGGGACCTGCCGGCGCGGGTGGCACCCGTTCTGGGGGAAGACGCGGCGAAGGTACTGACTGCGGCGGCCAAGGCACTGACGAGGCGGTCCGGGCTGGCGTCCTGGTTCCAGCAGTGGGCGGGGATCGAGGAAGAGGCGATCTCCCTGTACGCCTACGAGTGCCGTGCGATTCCGGGGTTGTTGCAGCCGGAGGCGTATGCACGGGCGGTGTTCAAACACCAGCTCCCGCCGTGGACCGAGGAGCAGATCGACCACAAGGTGGCGGCTCGGCTGGAACGCCAGACGTTACTCGTCGACCGCCCGCACACCGCCTTCACGTTCATCGTCGAGCAGGCGATCCTGGACCGCCGCCTGGGCGGCCCCGAGGTGACCAGGGCTGTCGTCGACCACCTCTTGAGCGTGGGCCGACGGAACAACGTCGAGATCCAGATCATGCCTCGGCACAAGGAGGACCACTGCGGCGTCGACGGTCAGATGTACCTCGCCGAGACGCCCGGACATCAGTGGTTCGGCTACATCGAGGGCCACCGATCGAGCACCCTTCTCGCCCAGCCCGGCGAGGTGAGCGTCCTGCATCAGCGCTATGGCAAGCTGCGTTCCCAAGCCCTGGATTGCCGGGCTACGGTGGAGCTGCTGGAACACCTGCGAGGAGCGCTATGAGCACCACCCCTGGGCTGGACTGGTTCAAGAGCAGTCACAGCGGCGGAGACGGGGACAACTGTGTCGAGGTCGCCATGCGCCCCGGTGCCATCCACATCCGTGACTCCAAAGACACCCGTATCCAGCCCCTCGCCGTGGCGCCGGAGGCATGGGCCGCGTTCGTGGGCCGTATCGTGCCCTCATGCCCGGTGATCTGATTCGTATCGTTTCCCGCAACTCCCCCATGGCGCTCGCCCAAGTCGAGCGCGTGCGTGCGGAGTTGGCCGTACTGCACCCCCACGTCCGTACCGAGGTACTGCCGGTCACGACCACCGGTGACCGCTGGACGGGGGACCTTGCCCAGGTCGAGGGCAAGGGAGCCTTCACCAAGGAAGTGGACGCCGCTCTGCTGCGCGGGGACGCGGACCTCGCCGTGCACTGCATGAAGGACGTGCCCGGCGACCGCCCCATCCCGGCAGGGACCCGCTTCGCGGGATACCTCGCGCGCGACGACATCCGGGACGCCCTGGTCGATCCGCGGGGCCGCACCCTGGACCAGCTTCCGGCGGGGACCCGCATCGGCACCTCCTCCGTGCGCCGGGTCGCGCAGCTCGCCGCGTCCCACCCGCACCTGGACTGCGTGCCGATCCGGGGCAACGCCAACAAGCGGCTGGAGAAGATGGCGGCCGGGGAGGCGGACGCGCTGATCCTGGCCGTGTCCGGCCTGGAGCGCATCGGCCGGATGGACGCGGCCAGTGAGGTCCTCACGCTGGAGACCATGCTGCCCCCGATCGGCGCGGGCGTCCTCGCCCTTCAGTGCCGGGAGGACGACACCGAGACCGTCGACATCGTCAGCGACCTGGGCGACCCCGCCACCCACCGGGAGACCACCGCCGAGCGGATGCTGCTGCACGTCCTCCAGGGCCACTGCAACTCCCCCATCGCCGGGTACGCCCGTACCGAGCGCTCGGGTGAACTCTCGCTGCGTGCCGCCGTGTTCACGCCGGACGGCAAGACCGTGCTGCACGCGCACGAGTGGGCCGGCCGTCTCGACCCGGCCACGCTCGGCACGTCCGTCGCCGTCGCCCTGCTCCGCCAGGGTGCGCGGGAGCTGATCGACGGCATCGCCCACTGAGGCAAGAGGGACCGGGTCCCCGAGCGACGTATCCTCCTGAGCACCCCACCCCGTGCAGGAGGAACCCGCCCGTGGCTCAACACATCGACCCTTCCTTCCTGGCGCTCCCCCTGCGGGCCCTCGCCGACGCGGCTCTCGCCCGTGCGCGCGCCCTCGGGGCCGAGCACGCCGACTTCCGGCTGGAGCGGGTGCGCAGCGCCTCATGGCGGCTGCGGGACGGGCGCCCGTCGGGGTCCTCGGACACCACCGACCTGGGGTACGCGGTCAGGGTCGTGCACGGGGGCAGCTGGGGGTTCGCCTCGGGGGTGGACCTGACGATGGACGGCGCCGCCAAGGTCGCCTCGCAGGCGGTGGCGATGGCCAAGCTGTCCGCGCAGGTGATCAAGGCCGCCGGTTCGGACGAGCGCGTGGAGCTGGCCGACGAGCCCGTGCACGCCGACAAGACGTGGATCTCGTCGTACGACGTCGACCCCTTCACCGTGCCCGACGCGGACAAGTCCGCGCTGCTCGCGGACTGGAGCGGGCGGCTCCTCGCGGCACAGGGCGTCGACCACGTGGACGCCTCGCTGACCACCGTGCACGAGAACAAGTTCTACGCCGACACCGCCGGGACGGTCACCACCCAGCAGCGCGTCCGGCTGCACCCCGAGCTGACGGCCGTCTCCGTGGACGACTCCAGCGGCGAGTTCGACTCGATGCGCACCCTGGCCCCGCCGGCCGGCCGGGGCTGGGAGTACCTGACCGGCACCGGCTGGGACTGGGACGCCGAACTCGAACAGATCCCTGAGCGGCTGGCCGAGAAGATGCGCGCGCCCAGCGTGGAGCCGGGCCTGTACGACCTGGTCGTCGACCCCTCCAACCTGTGGCTCACCATCCACGAGTCCGTCGGCCACGCCACCGAACTGGACCGCGCCCTCGGTTACGAAGCCGCCTACGCGGGCACCTCGTTCGCCACCTTCGACCAGCTCGGCAAGCTCAAGTACGGCTCCGAGCTGATGAACGTCACCGGCGACCGCACCGCCGAACACGGCCTGGCGACCATCGGCTACGACGACGAGGGGGTTGCCGCGCAGTCCTGGGACCTGGTGAAGGACGGCACCCTCACCGGCTACCAACTCGACCGCCGCATCGCCAGGCTGACCGGCTTCGAGCGCTCCAACGGGTGCGCCTTCGCGGACTCCCCCGGCCATGTCCCGGTCCAGCGCATGGCCAACGTGTCGCTCAAGCCGGACCCGGCCGGGCTGTCCACCGAGGGGCTGATCGGCGGGGTGGACCGGGGCATCTACGTGGTCGGCGACCGGTCCTGGTCGATCGACATGCAGCGCTACAACTTCCAGTTCACCGGCCAGCGCTTCTTCCGCATCGAGAACGGGCGGATCACCGGGCAGCTCAGGGACGTCGCCTACCAGGCCAACACCACCGACTTCTGGGGCTCGATGGCCGCCGTCGGCGGCCCCCAGACCTATGTGCTGGGCGGCGCCTTCAACTGCGGCAAGGCCCAGCCCGGCCAGGTCGCCGCCGTCTCCCACGGCTGCCCCTCCGCCCTGTTCCGGGGCGTCAACATCCTCAACACCACGCAGGAGGCCGGGCGATGAGCGCGCGGACGAGCAAGCCGTACGAGATCGTCGAGCGGGCCCTCGCGCTGTCCCGGGCGGACGGCTGTGTGGTCATCGCGGACGAGGAGTCCAGCGCCAACCTGCGCTGGGCGGGCAACGCGCTCACCACCAACGGCGTGACCCGCGGCCGTACCCTCACCGTGATCGCCACCGTGGACGGGCAGCAAGGCACCGCCTCCGGCGTGGTCTCGCGGTCGGCGGTGACGGCGGCCGAGCTGGAGCCCCTGGTGCGGGCCGCCGAGGCCGCCGCACGGGCGGCCGGACCCGCCGAGGACGCCCAGCCGCTGGTCAGCGGGGTCCCGGACTCACCCGACTTCCGCGACGCGCCCGCCGAGACCTCCTCCACCGTCTTCGCGGACTTCGCCCCGGCACTCGGCGAGGCGTTCGCCCGTGCCCGGGCCGGCGGCCGCGAGCTGTACGGCTTCGCCAGCCACGAGACCGTCTCCACCTACCTCGGCACCTCCACCGGCCTGCGCCTCAGGCACGACCAGCCGACCGGCACCCTGGAGCTGAACGCCAAGTCCCCCGACCACACCCGCTCGGCCTGGGCCGGCCGCTCCACCCGTGACTTCAAGGACGTCGACCCCGGCGCCCTGGACACCGAGCTCGCCGAGCGCCTCGGCTGGGCCGAGCGCCGCGTGGAACTGCCGGCCGGGCGGTACGAGACCCTGCTGCCGCCGTCCGCCGTGGCCGACCTGCTGATCTACCAGCTCTGGTCCGCCTCCGGCCGGGACGCCGACGAGGGGCGCACGGTGTTCTCCAAGCCGGGCGGCGGCACCCGTACCGGCGAGCGGCTCAGCGAGCTGCCGCTGACCCTGCGCAGCGACCCCGACGAGCCGGGCCTGGGCTGCGCGCCCTTCGTCGTCGCGCACTCCTCCGGCGGCGACCGCTCGGTCTTCGACAACGGGCTGCCGGTACGCGCCACCGACTGGATCAAGGACGGTGTCCTCGACCACCTCACCACCACCCGGCACAGCGCGGCCCTGACCGGGCTGCCGCTCGCCCCGGCGATGGACAACCTGATCCTGGACGGCGGCGGCGACCGCTCGCTCGCGGACATGGTCGCGGCCACCGAGCGCGGTCTGCTGCTGACCTGCCTCTGGTACATCCGGGAGGTCGACCCGGCGACCCTGCTGCTCACCGGCCTCACCCGCGACGGCGTCTACCTGGTGGAGAACGGCGAGGTCACCGGCCAGGTGAACAACTTCCGGTTCAACGAGTCGCCGGTCGGGGTGCTCGGCCGGGCCGCCGAGGCGGGCCGCACCGAGCAGACCCTGCCCCGCGAGTGGAGCGACTGGTTCACCCGGGCCGCGATGCCCGCGCTCCGCGTCCCGGAATTCAATATGAGCTCTGTCAGCCAGGGCGTATAACCTCGTACTCGGTTGTCACCCGACCGCCGCAGGATCATCTAGGAGACACGAGAACCGTGACGGACATCGTCGACGAACTGAAGTGGCGTGGGCTGATCGCCCTCTCCACCGACGAGGACGCATTGCGCAAGGCGTTCGCGGACGGTCCTGTCACGTTCTATTGCGGCTTCGACCCGACCGCGCCCAGCCTGCACCTCGGCAACCTGGTCCAGATCCTCACCATGCGCCGCATCCAGGACGCGGGCCACCGCCCGCTGGGCCTGGTCGGCGGGGCCACCGGTCTGATCGGCGACCCCAAGCCCACCGCCGAGCGCACGCTGAACGCGCCGGAGATCGTCGGCCAGTGGGTGGAGCGGCTGCGCGCGCAGATCCAGCCGCTGCTCGACTTCGAGGGTCCGAACGCGGCCGTGATGGTCAACAACCTGGACTGGACCCAGGGGATGTCGGCCATCGAGTTCCTGCGGGACATCGGCAAGCACTTCCGGGTCAACAAGATGATCGCCAAGGAGGCCGTCTCCCGCCGGCTGAACTCCGACGCGGGCATCAGCTACACCGAGTTCAGCTACCAGATCCTCCAGGGCATGGACTTCCTGGAGCTGTACCGGCGCTACGGCTGCACGCTGCAGACCGGCGGCAGCGACCAGTGGGGCAACCTCACCTCGGGCACCGACCTGATCCACCGGGTCGAGCCGGACGCGGTGGTCCACGCGCTGGGCACCCCGCTGATCACCAAGGCGGACGGCACCAAGTTCGGCAAGACCGAGTCGGGCACCGTCTGGCTCGACCCGGAGATGACCACGCCGTACGCCTTCTACCAGTTCTGGCTGAACGCGGACGACCGGGACGTCTCCAAGTTCCTGCGGATCTTCAGCTTCAAGTCCCGCGAGGAGATCGCGGAGCTGGAGCGGCTGACCGAGGAGCGTCCGCAGGCCCGTGCCGCGCAGCGCGCGCTCGCGGAGGAGCTGACGACGCTGGTGCACGGCGCCGAGCAGACGGCCGCCGTGGTCGCCGCGTCCAAGGCGCTGTTCGGCCAGGGCGAGCTTTCCGAGCTGGACGAGGCGACGCTCGCCGCCGCGCTCTCCGAGCTGCCGCACATCCAGGTCGCGGAACTGGGCCCGGTGGTGGACCTGCTCGCCGAGGTGGGTCTCGTGGCCAGCAAGTCGGCCGCGCGGCGCACGGTGAAGGAGGGCGGGGCCTACGTGAACAACGTCAAGGTCGCCGGCGAGGACGCCGTCCCGGCCGCCGAGGAGCTGCTGCACGGGCGCTGGCTGGTGCTGCGCCGGGGCAAGAAGAACCTGGCGGCGGTCGAGGTCACGGGCGCCTGAGACACCGGGAGAGGGCGGCTTCCCTTCGCCGGGAGGCCGCCCTCTGCCGTACCCGCTGTGTCACACCCGTTCGTCGTACTTGCGCTTGCGGCGCTTGCCGAGGGTCGCGGTGTAGAGCATGTCGACGAAGAACACGATGATGATGGCGGCGACGAGCTGGAAGATGTGCCTGCTCCAGTCGATGCCGCGTGTCTCCGCCACCCCGAGGCCGCGCGCGACGGCGTTGCCCGCCAGGGCGCCCAGGATGCCGCAGATGGTGGTCAGCCACAGGGGGCTGTGCTGCTTGCCGGGAATGATCGCCTTGGCGAGCAGGCCCAGCACGAATCCCACGATGATCGCCCACAGCCAGCCCATGGCGGCCTCCTCGTCCGGTCCGACCTGATCGATCCGCTCGTCCTGGCCAGTCTGGGCGCGCCCCGGCCGCCCCGCATGCCGGAGCCACCCGGACGGTGGACGTTCCCGCAGGCCCGACGGCGCCCCTGTATCGAACGCGGCGGCCCGGCGGCGTACCGTTGGAGGGGTGTCCCGGTCCGGTTCGGACCCGGACGCGGCTTCTGGGCCGGGGTTGGACCCATGCGGGCGGATGGTGGACTGATGGGCAAGCAGCGTGGCGAGGTTTTCCGGATCACCGGCGCCCGGACCGGCCTGGCCGAGGACGTGCGGGGCCGGCAGCGGCGGTACGTGATCTCGATGTCGATCCGGACGGTGTCCGTGATCCTGGCCGCGTCCCTGTGGAACGTGGAGCGGTACGTCGCCATCGTGGCGCTGGTGCTGGGCGCCGCGCTGCCGTACATCGCGGTGGTGATCGCAAACGCGGGGCGGGAACGGCCGCAGTCGCTGCCGTCGACCTTCGTCGTCATGCCGTCCAAGCCGATGATCACACCGCCCCGTGACGAAGAGTCAGCGGGTCGGTCGGATTCCGGCCCGGAACAGGCATCGTCCCGGCCGGGGGCGGAGTGGCGGGAGAAACGTTCCGACCGCGCCTGAGCAGCGCGGGATTGGAGAAAGCGGAAGGCGACTTCCCGCCAAGCTCAAGAAAAGCTCAGTTGAATCGTGCTGTTCTTGTGCCGGTCGGCCAGTGGTGCGTGACATACTGCGTACGCGCTCCGCATCCCCCGTCGGAGCGACAGACCGACGCCGGGCAGCTCCCCCCGTGGCTGCTCGGCGTCGCCTTGTTCGCAGCCGTTTTCGCGCGAATTCGCTCCGTTCCCACCGCGGGAATTCCCCTCCGCCCGCCTCTGCGAGAATCTTCCCGTGAGTGAGACACCGATCTGTTCCGCGAAGGGCTGCCGGGCAGACGCCACCTGGGTGCTGGCGTGGAACAACCCGAAGATCCACACCCCTGAGCGGCGCAAGACCTGGATCGCCTGCGAGGAACACCGCGAGCATCTGTCCCAGTTCCTCGGCGTGCGCGGCTTCCTGAAGGACGTGGTCCCGCTCCGGGAGTGGGAGGACTCAGCCGCCGATCGCTGACATGGGGCGGTCGGGCTGGACGAAGGACGGGTCGTCGAGGCCCGCGCCCGCCTTCTTGCCCCACATCGCCTTGCGCCACAGCTCGGCGATCTCCTCGTCCCGCGCGCCGGAGCGCAGCAGGGCGCGCAGGTCGGTCTCCTCGGTGGCGAACAGACAGGTGCGTATCTGGCCGTCGGCGGTGAGCCGGGTGCGGTCGCAGGCCGCGCAGAACGGACGGGTCACCGAGGCGATCACGCCGACCCGCTGCGGGCCGCCGTCCACCAGCCAGCGCTCGGCCGGGGCCGAACCGCGCTCGCCCTCGCCCTCGGCGGTCAGCTCGAAGCGGGTGCGCAGGGAGGCGAGGATGTCCTGGGCGGTGACCATGCCCTCGCGCTTCCAGCCGTGCTGGGCGTCGAGCGGCATCTGCTCGATGAAACGGAGTTCGTACTCGTGCTCCAGCGCCCAGGCCAGCAGGTCCGGGGCCTCGTCCGCGTTCAGGCCCGGCATCAGGACCGAGTTGACCTTGACCGGGGTGAGGCCCGCGTCGGAGGCGGCGCGGAGGCCGTCCAGTACGTCCTGGTGGCGGTCGCGCCGGGTGAGGGTCTTGAAGACGTCGGGGCGCAGGGTGTCCAGCGAGACGTTGACCCGGTCGAGTCCGGCCTGCTTCAGGGCGGCGGCGGTGCGCTTGAGGCCGATGCCGTTGGTCGTGATCGACATCCGGGGACGCGGCTCAAGCGCCGCGACGCGCTCCACGATGCCGACCAGGCCGGGGCGGAGCAGAGGCTCGCCGCCGGTGAAGCGGACCTCTTCGATGCCGAGGTGGGTCACCGCGAGGTCGATCAGGCGGACGATCTCGTCGTCCGTGAGCAGGTCCGGCTTGGCCAGCCACTGCAGACCCTCCTCGGGCATGCAGTAGGTGCAGCGCAGATTGCACCGGTCGGTCAGTGAAACCCTCAGGTCGGTGGCCACCCGGCCGTAGGTGTCGATGAGCACGTGGGCCCCCTCCCTCGTCCCGGACCGCTCGTCTTCTGTCATCTGCGAGCCTACGCGAGACCTCGGACATCGACAGCAGCTGATTCCCCGGCCCGGTACGGACGCGGCCGCGCCGCGCGGGTGTCCTGCCCCCGCGCGGCGCGGCCGTGAGGTGTGCCGGGCGGCCGGCTCAGTGCGCCCCGGTGCCGGTCAGGGACCGTACCTCCAGCTCGGCGTACTTCTCCGCGTCCGGGACCTCCTTGGACAGCAGGGTGCCGACCGCGCCCAGCAGGAAGCCGACCGGGATCGAGATGATGCCGGGGTTCTCCAGCGGGAACCAGTGGAAGTCGACGTCGGGGAACATCGAGGTCGGCTTGCCGGAGACCACCGGGGAGAACAGCACCAGGCCGACCGCGGTGACCAGGCCGCCGTAGATCGACCACAGGGCGCCGGAGGTGGTGAACCGCTTCCAGAACAGGCTGTAGAGGATGGTCGGCAGGTTGGCCGACGCGGCGACCGCGAAGGCCAGCGCCACGAGTCCGGCCACGTTCAGGTCGCGGGCGAGGGCACCGAGCACGATGGAGACGGCGCCGATGCCGACGGTGGCGTACCGGGCGGCGTTGATCTCCTGCTTCTCGGTGGCCCGGCCCTTCTTGATGACGTTGGCGTAGATGTCGTGGGCGAAGGACGAGGACGAGGCCAGGGTGAGGCCGGCGACGACCGCGAGGATCGTGGCGAAGGCGACGGCGGAGATGCTGGCCAGCAGGATGGCGCCCCAGTTGGAGTCCACTCCCCCGAGGTGCAGGGCGAGCAGGGGGGCCGCGGTGTTGCCCGCCTTGTTGGAGGCGATGATCTCCTCGGGCTTGATCAGCGCGGCGGCGCCGAAGCCCAGGGCGAGGGTCATCAGATAGAAGGCGCCGATCAGGCCGATGGCCCAGATCACCGACTTCCGGGCCGCCTTGGCGGTGGGGACCGTGTAGAAGCGGATCAGGATGTGCGGCAGGCCCGCGGTGCCCAGGACCAGGGCGATGCCGAGCGAGATGAAGTCCAGCTTGGAGGTGCCGGTGGCGCCGTACTTCAGGCCGGGCTCCAGGAACGCCTTGCCCTTGCCGCTGTTGTCGGCGGCCGAGCCCAGCAGGTCGGAGACGTTGAAGTCGAACTTGAGCAGCACCAGGAAGGTCAGCAGAATGGCGCCCGCGATGAGGAGGACGGCCTTGACCATCTGGACCCAGGTGGTGCCCTTCATGCCGCCGATGGTGACGTACACGATCATCAGGACGCCGACCAGGGCGACGATGCCGATCTTGCCGCTGTCGCTGGTGATGCCGAGCAGCAGGGAGACCAGGACACCGGCGCCGGCCATCTGCGCGAGCAGGTAGAAGATCGACACCACGATGGTGGAGGTGCCCGCGGCGGTGCGCACCGGGCGCTGGCGCATCCGGTAGGCCAGCACGTCGCCCATGGTGTAGCGGCCGGAGTTGCGCAGCGGCTCGGCGACCAGGAGCAGGGCGACCAGCCAGGCGACCAGGAAGCCGATGGAGTACAGGAAGCCGTCGTAGCCGAACAGGGCGATGGCGCCCGCGATGCCGAGGAAGGACGCGGCGGACATGTAGTCGCCGGAGACGGCGAGTCCGTTCTGGAAGCCGGTGAACTGGCGGCCGCCCGCGTAGAAGTCGGCGGCGTCCTTGGTCTGGCGGCCCGCCCAGACGGTGATGACCAGGGTCGCGGCGACGAAGACCGCGAACAGGGAGATGATCAGACCTCTGTGCTCACTGGCCTCGCCGGCCGCGAGCCAGGTGTGCTGGGCGGCGATCGTGTGCTGAGCGGGGATCATGCGCCGCCCTCCATCCGGGACTTGATGGCCTCGGCCCTGGGGTCGAGCTTGGCGGCCGCGTGCCGCGCGTACCACCACGCGATGAGGAACGTGGTGAGGAACTGGGCGAGACCCAGCACGAGGGCCACGTTGATGTTCCCGGCGATCTCGGTGCCCATGAATCCGCCCGCGTAGCAGGAGAGCAGCACGTAGAGCAGGTACCAGGCGATGAAGGCGATCGTCAGGGGGAAGGCGAACGAGCGGTGGGCGCGGCGCAGTTCACCGAACTCCGCGCTCGCCTGCGCCTCGGTGAACTCCTCGGGGGAAGGAAGTTGGTGCTTCGCGGGGGGCGGTGTCTCGGTCGCCACTCAAGGTCTCCTCGCGTCACGGACGGGCGGTTGCCGACCTCACTGGTACGGAGATCACGTTACCGGGCGTCAACACGCGACTCCCCGTGGTGATCTTCCGGGGGGCGCGATCCGGCCGTGCCCCTCGTTGACGCACACGGCCCGGCGCCGACGCCGGTTCACGCGGGTTCGGGGCTTTCGGAGTTCCGCGCCCGCGGGATAGCTTCACCTTGTTCCACCCGTCATGTACCTGCCCGAGCGCCACCCGTGCCTCGGGCGGTTCCGTTTCCGGATGATGTGGAGATCCCATGGCTCATCTGCGCTCCCGGCGCCGGTTCGCGCCGGCCGTCCCGGTCGTGCTGTCGCTGACCGCCTCGCTCGGCTTCCTGCCGACGGCGGCCTCGGCGGCCCCGTCCACGGCCCTGACGACGCGGGCGGCGGAGGGTCCGGCCACCACGTACGACGGCCCGAAGCTGTCCTACGTGGTCAACACGAGAACGGACCATCGCACGATCGAGTCGGTGCGCCGCGCGATAGGACGCAACGGCGGCACCGTCGTGGCCAGTTACGACCGTATCGGCGTCATCGTGGTGCACTCCGCGAACCCGGACTTCGCCACGTCGATCCGCAAGGTGTCCGGTGTCTCCTCGGCCGGGGCCACCCGCAACGCGCCGCTGCCCGCGCAGTCCACCACCGACCTGGGCGCGCCGAAGCCGCTGACGGCGGCGGAGCTGTCGAAGGCCAAGGCGGTGGACGGGCAGGACCCGTTGGAGCCGCTCCAGTGGGACCTGCCCGCCATCAAGGCGGACAAGGCCCATGAGAAGACGCTCGGCAGCAGCAAGGTGACGGTCGCCGTCATCGACACCGGCGTGGACGACACCCACCCGGACATCGCGCCCAACTTCGACCGGGCGGCCTCCGTCAACTGCGTCTCCGGCGCGCCGGACACGGCGGACGGTGCCTGGCGGCCCAGCGCCTCGGAGTCGCCGCACGGTACGCATGTCGCGGGTGAGATCGCGGGCGCCAAGAACGGCGTCGGCATCACGGGTGTGGCGCCGGGCGTGAAGGTGTCGGGCATCAAGGTGGGCAACCCGGACGGCTACTTCTACACCGAGGCCGTGGTCTGCGGGTTCGTGTGGGCGGCCGAGCACCACGTGGACGTCACCAACAACAGCTACTACACCGACCCGTGGTACTTCAACTGCACCGGCGACCCGGACCAGAAGGCCCTGGTGGACGCCATCACGCGGGCCACCCGGTACGCGGAGAGCAAGGGCACGGTCAACGTCGCGGCGGCCGGCAACGAGAACTACGACTTCGCCGCCGACTCGATCACCGACCCCTCCTCCCCCAACGACGGCACCCCCTCGGACCGGACCGTCGACCCGCGCAAGTGCTTCGACATACCCACCCAGCTCCCCGGTGTGGTGACGGTCGCGGCGACCGGCGCGAAGGGCATCAAGTCGTCGTTCTCCAACTACGGCCTGGGCACGATCGACATCGCGGCGCCCGGCGGCGACTCGACCGCCTACCAGACCCCGGCCCCGCCCGCGACCAGCGGCCTCATCCTGGGCCCGCTGCCCGGCGGCAAGTGGGGCTACATGGCCGGCACCTCGATGGCCTCCCCGCATGTCGCCGGTGTCGCCGCGCTGATCAAGTCGGTCCACCCGCACGCCCCCGCCGCGGCGGTGAAGGCCCTGCTGTACGCGGAGGCGACGGCCACCCCGTGCACCGACCCGTACGACATCAACAGTGACGGCAAGGTCGACGCGGTGTGCGAGGGCACGAAGAACCGCAACGGCTTCTACGGCTGGGGGATCGCGGACGCCCTGGCGGCGGTGACGCACTAGGGGACCTGGGGCGCCTTCTTGCCGGGCCGGGACCGCTCGTGGATAGTGCGGCCATGATCGATCCCATGATCAAGTCCGCCTGGGCCGCGCTGGGCGGCGACCACGCGCTGCTCGCCCGGCTGGCCTGCGTCGAGCGGCCCGGGGCCCTGATCGCCCGCTTTCCCGTGCAGCGGCTGGCGCGCGCGTGCGTGGGCACGTGCGCGCTGGCCGCCGCCGAACTGGGCGCGCTGCGGACCGGGCTGGGCACCGTGCCGCGCGCCGTGGTGGACGACGGCGCGGTCGTCACCGCCTTCCACAGCGAGCGGCTGCTGCGGATCGACGGCCGCGCCCCGGTCGGCTTCGCCCCGCTGTCCCGCTTCTGGCGGGCGGCGCACGGCTGGGTGCGCACCCACGCCAACTACCCGCACCACCGGCAGCGCCTCCTCGGTGCGCTGGGCCTGCCCGAGAACGCCGGCCCCGAGGACGTGGAACGGCTGCTTCTCGAACGCTCCGCCCTGGACATCGAGGAGACCGTGTACGCCGCCGGGGGCCTGGCGGTGGCCCTGCGCACCCCCGGACAGTGGGCGGCACATCCGCAGGGCGCCGAGGTGGCCCAGCGGCCGCTGGTGGAGCGCAGCCCGATCGGCGCGCCCTCGGCACGCCGACTCCCGCCTCTGGCAAGGGAGTCCGGCCCGCTGCTGCCCGCCGCCGGGTTGCGCGTCCTGGACCTCACCCGTGTCCTCGCCGGGCCCGTCGCCACCCGCACCCTCGCGCTGCTCGGCGCCGACGTGCTGCGCGTCGACGCACCCGGGCTGCCCGAACTGCCCGACCAGCACGCGGACACGGGCTTCGGGAAACGGTCCGCCACCCTCGAACTCATCGGCGACAGCACGGCGTTGAGCGACCTGCCGGCCTCCGCCGACGTGGTGGTCACCGGCTACCGCCCCGGCGCCCTCGACCGCTTCGGCCTCTCCCCCGAGGCCCTGGCCGAGCGGTACCCCGGCCTGATCGTCGCCCAGATCTCGGCGTGGGGCGCGTACGGGCCCCGGGGCGAGCGGCGCGGCTTCGACAGCCTGGTCCAGGTGGCGACCGGCGTCGCGGCCATCGAGGGCTCGACCATGGAGCCCGGCGCGCTGCCCGCCCAGGCCCTGGACCACGGATCGGGCTATCTGCTGGCCGCGGGCATCCTGCGGGCCCTGGTGGAACGCTCCCGCGACGGCCGGGGCCGTCTGGTGCGCCTCGCGCTCGCCCGGACCGCGCACTGGCTGACCGACGAGGCGGGGCGGGACCCATGTCCGGGCGGCCCGGACTACGAGGGCCCGGACGCGTGGCTGGCCGAACGGGACAGCCCGCTCGGCCGGTTGCGGTACGCCCGGCCCCCGGTGTCGTTCACCGGCGGGCCGGCCGACTGGGCCACTCCGCCCGTCGCCTGGGGGTCGAGCCCGGCCGCGTGGAGCTGACCGTTCAGCCGTTGGTGACGAGGACCTTCAGCGCCGTGCGCTCGTCCATCGCCCGGTAGCCGTCCGGGACGCCCTCGATGTCCACGGTCATGTCGAACACCGGGGAGGGGTCGACGGTGCCGTTCAGAACGTCGGGCAGCAGCTCGGGGATGTAGGTGCGGACCGGGGCGACGCCGCCGCGCAGGGCGATGTTGCGGTCGAACATGACGCTGAGGTCCAGGCCGGTGCCGCTGCCGTGGGGGACGCCGACGAAGCCGATGGCGCCGCCGTCGCGGGTGATGTTGACGGCGGTGCTCATGGACTGCTCGGTGCCGACCGCCTCGACGACGGCGTGCGCGCCCTGGCCACCGGTCAGCTCGCGGACGGCCGCGACCGCTTCCTCGCCGCGCGCCGCGACGACGTCGGTGGCGCCGAAGCGGCGGGCGATGTCGGTGCGCGTCTCGTGGC
>NZ_WWKH01001039.1:0-4049 GCF_009865595.1 Streptomyces sp. SID1328
TTCGAACCACCCCCACGCTCGTGGGGAAGACGGCCTGCGTACGGTCGGCGTGGGCAGCCACAACGAACCATCCCCACGCTCGTGGGGAAGACTTTGCGGGTGCCGGTGGAGCGGCACGTGAAGCCGAACCACCCCCACGCTCGTGGGGAAGACCTCTTCGCCGCTGCCGACGACGACCCGGAGGGCGAACCACCCCCACGCTCGTGGGGAAGACGCCCACGCCCGCACCGCACTCCGAACCGGCCGCGAACCACCCCCACGCTCGTGGGGAAGACACTTCCTGAACTGCACCGATGTCGTGGCTTTTCTTCTTCTTTGCAATGCTCAGCGTGCGTCGTCGACGATACCGAGGATGGGGTCGAGCCGTAGTCGTCGGCGGCCGATTGGTTGTGGCTGGTGGCCAGTTGGCGTTTGGTAGTGCGGGAGGCGTACGAGGTCGCGCAGCCGGGGCTCCGTCATCCAGTCCGGGTGAGCTTGCTGGTCGGTGGTGAGCTGGGTGAGCCAGGATCCGGCACGCATAGGTACCGCGTAGCTCATGAGGGTTCGGATCTGTGCCTTGGTGAGCCGGCCTCGGGCACCGGGCGTGGGGACCGGGAGGCGGACGGTGTGGCCGGGGTCGAGCCAGATCCCCCCGTCCAGGTCGTGGAACGTGGGGATCAGGGAAACGCTGTTGGCGCCGAGCCTGGTGGTGATCAGGTCAGGATCGGCATTCGACTGTGTTAACCGGTAGAGATTGCCGGTGTGGACTCGGCCGGGCCCCGGGATCATCGCAAGGTCTGCGAGGGCGTCCAACATCGCGTCGTCGTTGATGCGGTCGCGATCGGTAGCCATCAGGGTGTCGGGGTCGGTGCTGGCAAACGCTGGGTCGTAGACGGCGTTCACCAGCTTTTGGACGTCACCGGGGATGTTGATCCTGCCGGGGTGCCGATCGAGTAGTTCCCACGTGCGCTGGAGCAGCGATGGCGGGTAGACGCTGCCCCATGTCGGCGCCGCGAAGTTGGGCGCGCCGTTGCTGTCGGCGGGGGTAAGGACGGTCATGGTGGGGTCGATGCCTGCCCATACGGGGCGCGTCAGTCCGGCTTCACGCCAGGCGTCCAGGCCATGGCGGTGGGCGCGGCCGGCCCTCTGGAGGAGCAGAGCGAGCGGAGCCAGGTCACTGATGATCAGGTCCAGGTCGAGGTCGAGTGACTGTTCGATGACCTGGGTGGCGACGACGATCCCCCGCGTCGGGCGCCGCGTGGAGGGCTTGTTGACGCGGCCGAACGCGGTCTCCAGGTGCTGGGTGCGGGTGGTGCGCTGGTGGGCCGGGAGCCGGGCGTGCAGCAGGTGCAGGTCGACGTCACCGCCGAGTGCTGCGGCCAGTTGCCGGTAGGTGTCCTGAGCGTGGGGGACGGTCGTACAGATGACGGCCGCGCATCCGCCGTCCTGCAGGAGCGGGGCGAGTTCTCCCAGGATGGTGCGGTGCCGGTGACGGGGTCCTCGGGTGGTGACCATGTTGACGGTCAGATCGCGGCCTCGGTCGGTGCCGATCGGGGTGGCGGGGGTGTGGACGATGCCTGTCGCGTGGTCGGTGAAGGACCAGCCCGGGTAGGAGGGGGAGATGGCGGCGAGCCGCCGATGTCCGGCACCGGCCCGGTAGGCGTTGACCAGCCCGGCCGCCGTGTCACCGGTCAGTGTCGCCGACAAAAGCACCACGGGCACCTGCCACGCACCGCACCACTCGATCAACCGCAGCAGCAGGCCGTGGGTGAACGCGTCGTACGAGTGGGCCTCATCGATCACCACAGTTTTCCCGGACAGAGCCAGATGCCGCAACTGCGTGTACCGCAGCGGCAGCACGGACAGCAGCGCCTGGTCGATGGTGCCCACGTTGACGTGGGCGAGCAGTCCGTGCCGGTTCGACTGGCGCAGCCAGCGCGTCGCCTCGGTCGACACGCCGTCCTCGCCATGGACGACGCGGGCCTCGGGATCGCCGTCGGCCTGATCGTCGTGCATCCACGCCAACCCGTGCAACCTGGTGACCGTGCTGGGAAGATTGTGTTCCGCCCAGCTCTTCAACCGGCCGTGCATCTGGTCGGTGGTCGCCATCGTCGGCAGTGCCACGTACACGCCGTGCGTCCCGCACGCCCGTCCCAGCAGCCCGGCCCCGTACAGGGCCGCCTCGGTCTTGCCCTCCCCCGTGGGCGCGGTGACCAGCAGCAGCCCCGGCCCGCCGGCCAGCATGCCCGGAAGGTGCTCGACAATGCTGGCCTGCAACTGGTTCGCCCTACGTATCGGCAGGTAGGAGAACATCTCGGTGAACGACGCTGCGCTTCCAGGGAGTTCAGGCGCGGTCAGCGCGGCGTCCTCGAGCAGACGAACCGCGTGCTCGCGGGATCCGGCCGCCCACGCGTGTACGGCGGGCGTGTCCACCACACTCCCCGAACCGCCGACCCGCGCAGCCAAGTGATCTTCCTGCGACACCAGCCAGTCAGCCAGCACCACCAGACCGGACACCACCGTGATCACCCCAGCCGGAATCCGCTCACCGGTCGGGGCGACGGCCGGGGCACCGGTAACGGCTGCCAGTACCCGGGCAACCGATTCCCGCTGATGCCGCCAACCACCGTTGCCCAGCCCGGGAAACGCAGCCACGGGATCGGCCACGGCACCCGGAGCGCACGGCTCACCGAACCTGCCGTGATGCCCACCCAGCACCATGGACGCCACTACGCCGGCCACACGATCCCGCTGCCCCTCCAATGACCAGCCGACCCCGTGCAGCAGCTCGGGCACCAACAACTGCGACGACGCCTCATGCCGGCCCAGCGCCGCAGCCTCCGCCGCGTCCACGCCTGGAAAACCATCCGCCGTCAACGCCGCCATCAGGTCACCGCGCGCGGCCTGCCACGACGGCACCGCCTTACCGATGTCATGCAACCCCGCCCAGAACGCCACCACCCGCCCGGCCGCGTCCTCGTCCACGCCCAGAGCGCGAGCGATCAACCAGCGCTGCGCCCGCGACAGATACGCATCCCACAGAACGCCCGCCATGACAGCCGTATCCACCAGGTGACAGATCAGCGGATAGTGCCCCCCACCCGGCAGACCATTGCTCTTGGCCCAGATACGGCACTCGAACCCGTCGCCAGACACCCCGCGCCCCTTCCCATGCCATGTAACCCTGGGGAGCCTAACCAGCAGGTACGACAACCAGCCCACCCAAGATCACACCCACGGCCGGGTACACCACCTGTGCAGCATCGGATCACCCCCACACGCATGAGGAGGACGAGATCGCCGAGGTTCTGACGCCCTGCTCGGATCACCCCCTCTGCGTCAGGAGGACGCCGCCGACCTCCAGAAGTTGGCTGCTCAGGGCGGATCACCCCCACGGGCGCGGGGAGGACGCCGCGGCGGTTGCCGCGCCCTGTCCAGTCGCCTGGATCACCCCCATTACGTAGGGAGGACCCGTCGGTCGCCGTTTTGTCGTAGGGCCCGTACGGATCACCCCCACGCGCGTGGGGACGACGTGCCGGAGACGTTGTTGAGGCGGCGAACCCGGCGTGGGGAGGACGCGAGCCGGTTGTAGGCCAGTTTGTTGTCGCACGGATCACCCCCACGTGCATGGGGAGGACGGGACGTCCCTCTGGTCGTAGTTGATGAGTATGCGGGCGGATCACCCCCACATGCGTGGGGAGGACTACGACACCGACGGCTGCGGATGCGGCGCCATCGGATCACCCCCACATGCGTGGGGAGGACGGCTGGCTCTGGCGGAGTCGGAGCGGGGTTGCCGGATCACCCCCACATGCGTGGGGAGGACCGGGCACCACATGCAAGGAACCGCCGTGCTCTCGGATCACTCCCACGTGCGTGGGGAGGACTTCCCGAGGTGTTCGCTTTTGCCGCCGGTCGACGGATCACCCCCACGTGCGTGGGGAGGACCCCTACTTGTGGAGTCCGACAGCCTTCTCCAGCGGATCACCCCCACGTGCGTGGGGAGGACTTGCTGTCCGGGGTTCCGGCTGGGCGGCCGGGCGGATCACCCCCACGTGCGTGGGGAGGAC
>NZ_WWKH01001040.1:0-4019 GCF_009865595.1 Streptomyces sp. SID1328
ACGATCATCTCGGGCGGACTGCGCGAGCCCTCCTCGACCCGGCTCCTCGCGGACCGGCTGGCGGCGGCCGTCGCCCGTGAACTCGAGGCGCAGGGCGAGCCGGTGGAGCTGTCCTTCGTCGAACTGCGCCCGCTGGCGCACCCCATCATGGACGCGATGCTCACCGGCTTCACCGGCGAGACGCTGGACGCGGCCTTCGAGGCCATCGCCGGGGCCGACGGGGTCATCGCGGTGACCCCCGCCTTCAACGCGTCCTTCAGCGGTTTGTTCAAGTCGTTCTTCGACGTGCTCCCCGAGGAGACCCTCTCCGACATGCCCGTTCTCATCGCGGCCAGCGGCGGCACCGAGCGGCACTCCCTCGTCCTCGAACACGCGCTGCGCCCGATGTTCTCCTACCTCCACGCGATCGTCTCCCCGCGCCCCGTCTACGCCGCCACCAGCGACTTCGGGACCCAGGACGGCGCGGGCCTGGGCGCCCGCATCAACGCCGCCGCCGCCGACTTCACCCGCCTCCTTCGGGCCTGCGGCCCCCGCACCCGCGAAACCCAGGAGGACGCGGACCTGGCGACGATGCGGGGGCTGCTGGGCGGAAGCTGACCTCCGGTCCCGCCCAAAGCAACAAATCACCACACAGGCAAAAGCCTGGGCAAGTCTGAAGCAACAAATCTTGACGTGTTCGATCGTGCTTCGTACGTTCCCGAGCGGCGCCGTGAGGAGTCACCGACTCCGCCTCCCCACCACGCGGCCGGCCGAAGGAGCAGACGATGCGCGCATTCAGATCCGCCGTGTTACCAGGTCTCCGCGGGCGCCTCGGGGCCGTCCTGTCCGTACTGGCCCTGCTGCTCGGTGCCCTCGCCGGGCTGAGCGCGCCCGCCCGGGCCGCCGGTTCGGCGCCCTGTGACATCTACGCCGCCGCCGGCACCCCCTGCGTCGCCGCGCACAGCACCGTCCGGGCGCTGTTCGCCGGCTACAACGGCCCGCTGTACCGGGTCACCCGCGCCTCGGACGGCGCCGCCACCGACATCGGCCTCCTGGCGGCGGGCGGGTACGCGGACGCGGGCCGCCAGGACACCTTCTGCGGCGGCACCACCTGTCGCATGACGAAGATCTACGACCAGACCAGCCGCCACAACGACCTCGACCCCGGACCGGCCGGCACCGCCGGAATGGGTGCCGACCGCGCCGCCGACGCGAGCGAACTCGCCGTCACCGCGGGCGGCCACAAGGTCTACGGCATCTGGATCTCGCCCGGCGTCGGCTACCGCTCCAACGGCGCCGCCTCCGGCGTCGCGGTCAACGGACAGCCCGAGGGCGTCTACATGGTGGCCAGCGGCACCCACGTCGGCTCCGCCTGCTGCTTCGACTACGGCAACGCCGAGCGCACCCCCGCCGACACCGGCAACGGCCACATGGACGCTGTCTCCATCGCCACCACCTGCTACTTCGCCCCCTGCACCGGCAACGGCCCCTGGGTCGAGGCCGACCTGGAGAACGGCATGTTCCAGGGCGACAACGGCTCCAACCCCGCCAACCGGGGCAACAGCAGCACCTATGTCACCGCCGTGCTGAAGAACGACGGCCAGACCCGGTACGCCCTCAAGGGCGGCAACTCCCAGACCGGTTCCCTGAGCACCTGGTGGGACGGCGCGCTGCCCTCGCGCGGCGGCTACCGGCCCATGCAGCAGGAGGGCGGCATCATCCTCGGCACCGGCGGGGACAACAGCAACTGGAACATGGGCACCTTCTTCGAGGGCGCCATGGTCTCCGGCTATCCCTCCGACGCGGCCGAGAACGCGGTGCAGGCCAACGTCGTCGCGGCCGGTTACTCCGGCCAGACCAACGTGCCCAACGGCCCCCAGGGCACCATCACCGGCCCCGGCGGCAAGTGCGTGGACGTCGCCGCCGACGACACCGGGGTCAACGGCGCCGCCGTCCAGCTCTGGGACTGCCAGAGCTACGCCGAGGACCAGCACTGGACCCACAACCCCGACACCTCCCTCGGTACCATCTCCCGCTGCCTGGACATCAACGGCAACGGCACGGCCAACGGCACCGAGGTCGAGCTGTGGGACTGCAACGGGGTCGGCGGCCAGAAGTGGGTCCAGCAGGCCGACGGCTCGCTGCGCAACCCCCAGTCCGGCCGCTGCCTGGACGCCCCCAACGGCACGACCGCCAACGGCACCCGGCTGCGGATCTGGGACTGCAACGGCTCGGCCGCCCAGAAGTTCTCCGTCAACGGCGGAGCACCGGTCGCCGCGCCCGGCGGCAAGTGCGTGGACGTCGCCGCCGACGACACCGGGGTCAACGGCACCGCCGTCCAGCTCTGGGACTGCCAGACCTGGTCCGTCGACCAGCACTGGTTCCACCGCTCCGACTCCTCGCTCGCCACCCTCGGCCGCTGCCTGGACATCAACGGCAACGGCACGGCCAACGGCACCCAGGTCGAACTGTGGGACTGCAACGGCGCCGGGGGCCAGAAGTGGGAGCAGCAGGCCGACGGCTCGCTGCGCAATCCACAGTCCGGGCGCTGCCTGGACGCCCCCAACGGCACGACCGCCAACGGCACCCGGCTGCAGATCTGGGACTGCAACGGCGCTGCCGCCCAGAAGTTCAAGCTGAACTGACGGCCCGACACCGAGGGCTTCCCCGGCCGATACGGGGGAAGCGGCTGCGGGGGAGGGGTGAACACGCGGGCGGACGGCACTTCTCCGCCCGCCGCGCCCCGCCCCCGCACACTGGGCGCAGCCGCCGCACCCGTACCGGAAGGAACCCCCGCACCATGCACCTCGATCTGAGCGGACGCACCGCCCTGGTCACCGGCTCCACGCAGGGCATCGGCGCGGCCATCGCGCTGGGCCTCGCCCGCGCCGGTGCCCGCGTCGCCGTCAACGGCCGCGACAAGGAACGTGTCTCCGCGAGCATCGCCGAGTTCGCCGCCCAGGCCCCGGACGCGGAGTTCGTCGCGGCCGCCGCCGACGTGTCCACGGAGGAAGGGGCCCAGCAGTTGCTGCGCGACCTGCCCCAGGTGGACATCCTCGTCAACAACCTTGGCATCTTCGGCGCCGCCGACCCGCTGGAACTCACCGACGACGAGTGGCGGCGCTACTTCGAGATCAACGTCCTCGCCGCCGTCCGGCTCACCCGGCTCTACCTGCCCGGCATGACCGACCGCGGCTGGGGACGCGTGCTGTACATCGCCAGCGACTCGGCCGTCGTCATCCCGGCCGAGATGATCCAGTACGGCATGTCCAAGACCGCCCTGCTCGCGGTGAGCCGGGGCTTCGCCAAGAAGGCCGCCGGCACCGGCGTCACCGTCAACTCCGTCATCGCGGGCCCCACCCATACCGCGGGCGTCGAGGACTTCGTCTACGAACTCGTGGACAAGAACCTGCCCTGGGACGAGGCCCAGCGGGTCTTCATGCGCGACTACCGCCCGCAGTCCCTGATCCAGCGCCTGATCGAGCCCGAGGAGATCGCCAACATGGTCGTCTACCTCAGCTCCCCCCAGGCCTCGGCCACCACCGGCGGCGCCCTCCGCGTGGACGGCGGCTACGTGGACGCCATCCTCCCCTGACCGTCCCGCAGCCGGGCGTGCAGGCACCCGTCGAGGGGAAACTCGGGCGGTGCGGCGGGCAGTATCCCGGCCCGCTCGTAGCCGCACTTGAGAGCCACCCGGCAGGACGCCGTGTTGTCCATCTGGTGCAGCAGCTCCAGCCGGGTCAGCCCCCGGCCGAAGGCCCACCCGGTCAACGCCGTCAGCGCGCGCGGGGCCACGCCCCGGCCCCGCGCCCGCGCGGCCGTCCAGTAACCGACCTCGGCCCGGCCGTCCCCCCAGCACACGTCCTTGAGCACGATGTGACCCAGCAACTCGCCTTCTGCGTCGGGGGAGTCGGATATGCCGGGCGAATCGGCCGCCACGACGGCGAACCCCATACGGTCGCCCGTCTCCCATCCCCGCGCCTGCTCGGCGATCCACGCGAGCGCGGCCGCCTCGTCGTCCACGGCCGCTCCCGTCCAGC
>NZ_WWKH01001041.1:0-23988 GCF_009865595.1 Streptomyces sp. SID1328
GGGCGACGCGGCGGTGGCGGGCCTGCTGTCGGGCCTGGTCGACGGCCTCCCCTGGCCCGCCCGCCTCACCCGCGCCATCGCCCTCTCGGCGGCGGCCGTACTGGCGCCCACGGCTGGGGAGTTCGACCCGGCGGACTACGAACGGCTGCTGGCCGCGGCCACGGTGACGGACGAGGAGGCGGCGGCCTGAGAGCCGTTACCGGCTACCGCCAGCCCTTCTCCAGCCAGAACTGGTCCAGGTTGACGTCGCACTGGTTGCCGCTGCCGCACGAGATGCTGATCGTGTTCGAGCCCTTCTGGAGCTGGAGGTTGGCCCAGGTGTGGGTCCAGCCGCGCTCCCAGTCGCCCTCGGGGGCGTGGGCGAAGTTCGACATGTTCAGCGGGCGGTTCTGCGAGGTGCCGTTGATCGTCAGCGTGGTGTTGGCGTCCTTGCCCGGCACGCCGTAGTTGACGTTCAGCGTGTACTTGCCCGGCTTCGGCACGTCCACCGTCCAGGTCACCGACGCGCCGACGTGGTTCAGGCCGCCCACGTAGGAGCCGCCCGCCGACTTCGCGCCCTTGATGTCGGAGGCCGGGGCGGCGCCGCCCGCGAGCTGCACCGCGTCGTCGACCGCGTCGGCCTTCGGCAGCTCGCCGGCCTCGCCGGTGCTGGTCGCCCTGGGGCTCGGCGGGGCCTCCTGCGACTGGGTCGGGGAGGCGCCCGCCTGGTTGCCGCCCTTGTCGTCGTCCGAGTTGCCGTTGAGCATCGCGATGCCGATGCCGATCACGACCGCCGCGACCACCGCGATGGCGCCGATCAGCAGGCCCTTGGTGTTCGGCCCGCGCCGCCCGCCGCCACCGCCGCCGTGCGACGCCTGCCGGGAGGTGGGAGCACCGCCGGGCATCGTCTCCGGCGCCTGGTAGTGGGCGGTCGTCTGCCCGTAGCCGCCCTGCTGCGGCGGGGCGGTCTGCTGCGCCTGGCCGTACTGGCGCTCACCGACCGGGCGCACCCTGTTGACCGCGTTGGGGTAGCCGTAACCACCGGACGGCGGCTGGGCCCCCCGGGCCTGGCCGTCGGCGTACAGGTAGCCGAACGGGTCGTCTTCCTCGGGCTTGCTCGCGCCGTTGTCGCCGGGCGTCATCCCTGGGTACTCCTCAACAAGTGCGGGCGGGCGGGGTACGGGGTTGGAATGGCGAGCCTACCCTCCCGCACACCCCGATTCGCTCGGACGGGGGACCCCCGAACGGGCGCCCGAAGCGCGGAGCCCGGCGCTGTCAGCGCACTGACCTGCGTTTCACCCGGCACGCCGATGCTGTTTGGGACGAGATCGTTTCTCAACGTACATCCGCTCGTCGGCGGACTTCAGCACTTCGTCGGCCGTCATCCCGCAGTGCGCCCAGCCGATGCCGAAGCTTGCGCCCACCCGGACCGCCCGGCCCTCGGCCCGGATCGGCTGGATGATCTCGTTGCGCAGCCGCACCGCGAGGTCGGCGGCGTCGGCCTGGCCGAGGCCGTCGGCGAGGATCACGAACTCGTCGCCGCCGAGCCGGGCCACGGTGTCGCCGTCCCGCAGTCCGGCGCTGAGCCGGCGGGCCACCTCGATGAGGACCGCGTCGCCCGCGTTGTGCCCGAAGCGGTCGTTGATCGACTTGAAGCCGTCCAGGTCGCAGAAGAGGACCGCGAGCCCCTTGGTGCCGTCGTCGGGGCCCTGCTCCGGGGCGACGGTGTGCACATGGTGGTCGAAGGCGTCGTACGCCTCCGCGCCCGGCGGGAAGTCGAAGCCGTGGGCGTCGCCGGAGCCGGCCGGGTGGCCGTAGGCGGCGTCCAGGGAGTCGAGGGCGCCGAGGTGGGCCGGGCGGCGGCACAGCCGGGCGGCGAGCCGGGAGCGCAGCTCGGCGGAGTTGGGCAGCCCGGTCAGGGAGTCGTGGGAGGCGCGGTGGGCGAGCTGGAGCTCACGGCGCTTGCGCTCCTCTATGTCCTCGACGTGGGTCAGCAGGAAGCGCGGGCCGTCGGCCGCGTCCGCGACCACGGAGTTGCGCAGCGACACCCATACGTAGCTGCCGTCGCGCCGGGCGAGCCGCAGCTCGGCCCGGCCGCCCTCGGCGGAGGTGCGCATCAGGGTGCCGATGTCCTCGGGGTGGACGAGGTCGGAGAAGGAGTAGCGGCGCATCGCGGAGGCGGGCCGGCCGAGCAGGCGGCACAGGGCGTCGTTGGTGCGCAGGATGCGGCCGTGCTGGTCGCCGCCCATCTCGGCGATGGCCATGCCCGAGGGGGCGTATTCGAACGCCTGACGGAAGGATTCCTCACTGGCGCGCAGGGCCTGCTGGTCGCGTTCCAGACGGACCAGGGCGCGCTGCATGTTGGCGCGGAGGTGGGCGTTGCTGATCGCGATGGCGGCCTGGAAGGCGTACATCTGCAGGGCCTCGCGGCCCCAGGCGCCGGGGCGCCGGCCGGTGAGGGGGCGGTCGACGGATATGACGCCGAGCAGTCCGCCGCGGGCGCCGCCCTGGGCGCCGGGGGCGTACATCGGGGCGAAGAGACGGTCGCCGGGGTGCCACTCGTCGGGGAAGCGGGGCGAGGGGCCGTCGGTGTACCACTGGGGGACGTCGTCGTCGTCCAGGACCCAGCCCTCGGTGTGGGGTATGAACACCAGGTCGCCCCAGAGTTCGCCCATGCCCAGGCGGCGGTCCCAGGACTCGCGGGAGCCGGTGCGGCCGGTGATGAGGGCCTCGGCGGCGGAGTTGCCGGAGACGGCGGCGACGACCAGGTCGCCGTCGGGGCGCACGAGGTTCACGCAGGCCATCTCGTAGCCGAGGGCGGTGACCGCACCGTCCGCGACGATCTGCAGGGTGTCGGCCTGGCTGCGCGCGGTGTTCATCTCGGCCATGACCTGGTGAAGCTGACGCAGTGACGTCAGAGGGACGTACGGCTCCTGATCGGTCTCCATGCTCGCCCTCCCCCTGCTGTCCACAGGCTTTCCGCCACTGAATCACAGCGCGCTGCTCACTCGGTACACAGGGTCAACAATTCCGTACTCCTTGTGACTCAAGTCACAGAAGAACTTGAACAATTGAGTGCAGTTTCCGCACTTTCCCGTTGCGTTCTCCGATCGCAAAGGCTGCGAAGTTGCGCATATGCCGCTGGCCGGTCCCGGCGGCCCTTCCGCCACAGGTCCGGTCCTTTGGTCGTAGGTCCGGGCTACACCGGAGGCCCGATGCGGCGGGCGCGGGCGGCCGATTAGCGTTTGCGGCGTGCTGAACCATCCCTCCCCCACCGCCGCGGCCGCTTCTGTGCATGCTGAAGGGGTGAGCGACGACGAGTTCCGGGCCGCGATGTCCCGGCTGGCCGCGGGCGTGGTCCTGGTGACCGCGCAGGAACCGCCGCTTGACCCCGACGACCCGTACGCGCCGGGCGGCGAGGACGCGGGCATGACGGCCACGGCCTTCATGTCCGTCTCGCTGGACCCACCGCTGGTACTGGTCAGCCTGCGCACCGGCTCCCGCATGGACGACCTGCTGGACGAACAGCCGCTCTGGGCGGTGTCCGTCCTCGCCGAGCACCAGCGGCAGATCGCGGGGCGATTCGCCATGAAGGGCCGGGTCAGCGACCGCCTCCTCTTCGCCGACCTCGCCTGCGACCGCGGCGAGGTCACGGGCGCCCCCCTGATCCCCGACGCCCTGGCCGCCCTGGAGTGCCGCACCGAGCAGCGCGTCGAGGCCGGCGACCACACCCTCGTCATCGGCCGCGTCCTGACGGCCCGCGTCCCGAGCGCGGAGGGCGGCCCCCTGCTGTATTACCGGGGGCGGTACCGGCACTTGGGCTGAAGCCCGTAAATGGGGGGCGTCCGGCGGACACGCCGCCCTAGGGTGCGGGCATGTCGCTCCGTCTTGCCGAGGTCACAGCCGCGAACCTCGAAACCGCCCTGGCCGTCCGTGTGCGGCCCGATCAGGAGCACGCCGTCGAACCGGTCGCGCACTCGCTGGCGGAGGCGTACGTGCGCCCCGCCGGGGTGGCCTGGCCGCGGCTGATTCTCGACGGGGACAAGGCGGTCGGGTTCCTGATGGCCTTTCTGGACATCGACTGGCGCGCGGACGGCGGGAGCCTGCGGCGCTCCGGGCTGTGGCGGCTGAACATCGACGCGGGCCAACAGGGCAAGGGGTACGGCCGGTTCGCCGTGGAGTCGGTCGCCGCCGAGCTGCGGCGGCGGGGGTGCGGGGAGCTGTACGTCACCTGGCACCCCGGCGCGGACGGGCCCGGCGAGTTCTACCGGCGGCTCGGGTTCCGTACGACCGACGAGACGAGCGGGGGCCAGACGGTCGGGGTGCTCGACCTGGGTTAGGGGGAGACACCCCCTAACCCCAGTCCCGGCCCGAGCGGCCGCGCTTGGTGTCGGCCCGCTGCTTCTTCTCCCTGAGCCGGCGTTCGTTGATGCCGCGTGGGATGCGGGTGGGGCGGCGGGGCTTGGGCGGGGGTGCGGTGGCCTCGGCGAGGAGGGCGGCGAGGCGTACGGCGGCGGTCTCGCGGTTGCGCCACTGGGAGCGGTGCTCGGAGGACCGTACGACGAGCACACCGTCCACCAGGCGCCCGGCCAGGCGTTCGAGCGCGCGTTCCTTCCACACCGGGGGCAGTGCCTCGGTGCGGGCGAGGTCGAAGCGCAGCTCCACCTGGGAGTCGCTGGTATTGACGTGCTGGCCACCGGGCCCGGAAGACCGCGAGAAACGCCAGGTCAGCTCGGCCTCGGGGAGCGAGACCGAGCCGCGGATGAGATAGGGCCCGGACATGCGTCCCATGTTCCCGGCTCCGGGCACTCCGAGTCACCCCGATTTCCGGCGCGCCTGCCGACGCCGGCGGAGCAGCTCGGTAAAAAAGGTAAAGCGGGGCGGAACCTGAGGCACCCCTCCCGCCGTTCTACCCGGTGACGTAGCTTCGTCGGCACAGATACTCAAAAGGGAAGGGACTCCCAATCATGGCTGTAAGCCTGTCCAAGGGTGGCAACGTCTCGCTCACCAAGGAGGCACCGGGCCTGACCGCCGTCACCGTGGGCCTCGGCTGGGACGTCCGCACCACCACCGGCACGGACTTCGACCTGGACGCCTCCGCCATCGCGGTCAACGGCCAGGGCAAGGTCTACTCCGACCAGCACTTCGTCTTCTTCAACAACAAGCAGACGCCGGACAGCTCCATCGTCCACACCGGTGACAACCGCACGGGCGAGGGCGCGGGCGACGACGAGGCGATCAACGTCAACCTGGCCGCCCTCCCGGCCGACGTGGAGAAGATCGTCTTCCCGGTCTCCATCTACGACGCCGAGAACCGCGGCCAGAACTTCGGCCAGGTCCGCAACGCCTACATTCGCATCGTCAACCAGGCGGGCGGCACGGAGATCGCCCGCTACGACCTCTCCGAGGACGCGGCCACCGAGACCGCCATGGTCTTCGGCGAGCTGTACCGCAACGGCGCGGAGTGGAAGTTCCGCGCCGTCGGCCAGGGCTACGCCTCCGGCCTGGTCGGCATCGCCCAGGACTTCGGCGTGAACGTCTGAGAGCGGTTGCCGCCCGGCTCCGGGATCTGCCCCGGAGCCGGGTCACGGAATTCCCCCGGCCGAGGCGAGTACGCGCGTTAGCGTGCGGCGGGTGATCCTCGAACCCGTGCCCGCCGGGGGCGTTCCGCCCGTGCTCGACGAACTGACGGCGCTGTACGCCTCCCAGCGGGCGTTCCACACGCTCAGCGGGGAGTTCCCCGACCCGGCGGACATCCGGCCGGAGCAGGTCGCGCGGGCGGTCGCGGCCGAACTGGCCCACCCCGACGGGGAGGTGCTGCTCGCCCGGTTGGAGGGGCGGCTGGTCGCGGTCGTGAACACGCTGGCCCGTCACCCCGATCCGGCCGATCCCGACCCGTGGATCGGGCTGCTGTTGGTCGATGCCGCTCAGCAGGGCAAGGGGTACGGGCGCCAAGCCGCCGAACTGACCGAGGCCCGCTTCCGCGCGGCCGGCCGCCAGGCAGTCCGCCTCGCCGTCCTCGACGGCAACCACGCCGGCCTGGCCTTCTGGAAGTCCCTCGGCTACAAGCCCCTGGCCCACCGCCACGACCGCGCCCTGAACCGCCCGTGCACAGTCCTGCGCAAGCAGCTCCGCACGCCGAGGCAGGCCGCGCGTACCGCCGTGGTCGACCCGGAGGGCGCCGTGTTCCTCTTCCGGTACGACAACTCCGAGGTCGGCGTCCACTGGGCACTGCCCGGCGGCGGGCTCGAACCCGGCGAGACCCCCCGCGAGGGCGCCGCGCGGGAGCTGGCCGAGGAGACCGGCTGGACCGACCTCGTCCCCGGCCCCCTGCTGTGCACGTGGGAACACGACTTCACCCGCGCCGGCGTCCCGGTCCACCAGCACGAACACATCTACGTCACCCCCGGCCCCCGCCGCGACCCCACCGCCTCCGCACGCGCCGCCCACCTGGCCGAGGGCATCCTGGGCGGCCGCTGGTGGACCCCCGCCGAACTGGCCGGCCCCGCCGAGCCCGTATGGCCGCCGGACCTGGGCCGACTGCTGGACGAGCGGGCACGCTGAGCCCCCGGCATGGGACCATCTGACGTGCTCGACATCGGCTACGCGCTTTCCAACCGCTTTCCGGACCCCCCGCAGACGGACTACCGGCGGGCGGACGTCCGGGCGCTCAGGCACGATCTGTTCTGCGGGGACGTCTACCTCGCGGACACCAAGTCGGACCGGGAGCTGTCCACAGCCTGGGGATGGGTGCCGGTGCTGGACTTCGCGTGGGCGTTGTGCGACATCGCGGAACAGTTGGACAAGGACCCGATGGGCTCGCGTGCCGCCCGCCCGCAGCGCGCGGAGCTGGACTTCACCGAGTCCACCGACCGCATGCTGTTCGAGCGCCGCTTCGGCTGGGTGGACATCGAGTCGGACTGGATGCCCGCCGAGGAACCCCCGCTGAGCTTCTCGCACGCCGAGTTCCGCCGCGAGGCCCGCGACTTCCTGCACGACGTCATCGCGGACCTGACCGACATGCACGACGACCTCGCCGAGAACCCCGCGATCTGGACCCTCCAGGCCCGCTACCCCCGTATCTCGTAACCCTCGCTACCCCTCCACCCTGATCCCCAGCTCCGCCGCCAGCAGCGGAGCGAGGTCCAGCAGCTGCCCGGTGCCGATCAGCGCGCCCGAGAGCCGGTCCAGTCCGCGGGTGATCTCCAGCGGAGCGGCCCCCCGCAGGTCGACGTCCTTCAGCGTGGCGCGGGAGAGGTCGGCGGACTTCAGGGCGCAGTCGACGAACTCCACCCGCTCCAGCCGGGCCCCGCCGAAGTCGGGCTCCACCAGCACGCAGGACTCGAAGACCACGTCCTTCAGCCGCGCCTCCCGCAGGTTGAGGAAGTCGAGCTTGCCCCCGCGCACCACGACCCGCTCCAGCACCGCCCCGTGCAGCTGGGCGCCCCCGAGCCGGGGCGAGCGGAACTCCACGTCCCGGAAGGTGGCCTCGGCGAGCTGCGTACCGACCCCCCGCACCCCGTCGAGCACCGAGTCCAGCACCCGCGCCCGCCCGAGCCCGGTCTCGTCCAGCACGCATCCGGTGAGCGCGCAGTCCATGAACCGGGAGCCCCCGCCCTGCTGTCCCGACAGGTCGGCCTCCTGGAACTCCACCCCGTCGTAGTCCCCGTCCCGCTCCAGCTCCGCGTCCGCCCAGGGGGTCAAGGCCGGCAGCCGCAACTCCGGGCGCCGCGCACCCCGTACCGCCGTACTGCCGCCGCCCGTACCCGTCACTCGCCTCGTCGCCATGCGCCCATGCTGCACCCCGGCACTGACACCGCCTTGACCTCAGGCACCCTTGAGGTCGAAGAGTGGGCCTTCCGGATGCGGAGAACCGTGACCCCCGCGCCGGAGGGCCCGCGCCGCCCGGCGCCGTAAGGTGATGCGACCCGTACCGATCCATGGTGTTCTGGCCAGATGAGCATCGGCCGAACGGGTGAGCGCGGTCCGGTCCCCGCCGGTACCGAGGCAGCCGATCCCCGCCGCTGGTGGGGCCTGGTCGTGATCGCGCTGGCCCAGTTGATGGTGGTGCTGGACGCGACGATCGTGAACATCGCCCTTCCCTCCGCGCAAGCCGCCCTGCACATGTCCGACGGCAACCGGCAGTGGGTGATCACGGCCTACACGCTCGCCTTCGGCGGGCTTCTGCTGCTGGGCGGGCGGATCGCGGACCTGGTGGGGCGCAAACGCACCTTCGTCATCGGGCTGATCGGCTTCGCGCTGGCCTCCGCGCTGGGCGGCGCGGCGGGCAGTTCCGGGATGCTCTTCGGCGCCCGCGCGCTGCAGGGCGTGTTCGCCGCCGTCCTCGCGCCGTCCGCGCTCTCCCTGCTCACCACGACGTTCACCGACCCGCGCGAACGCGGCAAGGCGTTCGGGATCTACGGCGCGCTCGCGGGCAGCGGATCGGCGATCGGGTTCATCCTGGGCGGCCTGCTCACGGAATACCTGAACTGGCGCTGGTGCCTGTACGTCAACGTGCCGATCGCGATCATCGCCGTCCTCGGCGCCTTCGCCCTGCTGCACGACCGGCCCGGCCACGGCGGCACCGCCCGGCTCGACGTGCCCGGCGCGGTGCTCGGCTGCGGCGGGCTGGTGGCCGTCGTGTACGGGTTCAGCGAGGCCGAGCCGCGCGGCTGGACCGATCCGCTGGTGCTGGCGCTGTTCGCGGTGGGGATCGTGCTGCTGGCGGTGTTCGTGTGGTGGCAGAACCGGGCGCCGGACCCGCTGCTGCCGCTGCACATCGTGCGGGACCGGACCCGCGCGGGGTGCTTCCTCACCATGCTGCTCGCGGTGATCGGCATGTTCGGGCTGTTCCTGTTCATGACCTACTACCTCCAGGTCATCCTCGGCTACTCCCCCGTCCGGGCGGGCCTCGGCTTCCTGCCGCTGACCGCCGCGATCATCATCGGGTCGACCCAGATATCCGCCCGGCTGCTGAACCGGGTGGCGCCGCGCCTGCTGATGGTGCCGGGCCTGCTCCTGGCCTGCGGGGGGCTGCTGCTGCTCACGCGGATGACAGTGCACTCGTCGTACACCTCGGAGATCCTGCCCGCCCTGCTGCTGCTCGGGCTCGGCATGGGCCTCACCTTCATGCCGGTGTTCGCCACCGCCACGGCCGGGGTCGCGCCGCGCGACTCCGGGGTCACCTCGGCGACCGTCAACACCGCCCAGCAGGTCGGCGGCTCCATCGGTACGGCCCTGCTCAACACCATCGCCACCACCAGCGCCGCCGCCTATGTCACCGCCCACCTGCGCGGCCCGGCCGACCGCGCCACCGTGGTCCCGGCGGGCGTGGTGCACGGCTACACGGTGGCCATCTGGTGGGCGGCCGCGGTCATGCTGCTGGCCGCCCTGGTCGCGGGCCTGATGGTCACGGCGAAGCCGCACCGGCACGGGGTGCCCGGGAAGGCGCAGGTGCGGGAGTCGGTCGGCTGAGCGGGCCAGGTCCGTCAGTGCCTCGTCGGTGAGGCGGTACACGGTCCACTCGTCCTGCGGGCGGGCGCCGAGCTTCTCGTACGAGGGGACGTCGTCGGGGCACGCGGTACGGATCATGCCCGGCAGCGCGGTCAGCCGGACGGCGCGGCCGGGTTCCGGAACGGCTTCCACGTACTCCCCCGGTCCCGCACCAGCGGATAACAGGCCAGCCCGATCAGCGCGGCCAGGGCGTGCCCGACGTCGGTGAAGGTCCGGCCGCCGGCCAGGGGGACGGTGTACACGGCGAGCAGCACGGCGAGGTAGGCGTACTTCCAGGGCGCCGCGATCCGGTACGTCAGCGCACCCATGACCCCCGCGAGGGCGTAACTGACCCCGATGTCGAGCGTGTTCACGGCCGAGGCGGGAGCATGCCCGTCATTTATCGCCCTCAGCAGCGCCAGCTCACTGATCAGCGTCGCCAGCACATGCGCGGCCACACACACCACGACCCACCGGGCCGTCCCCACCCACCGCTCCACCTGTGCGTGGAACACGCTGTACGCCGCCACATACGGCAGCCAGTGGCCCCCGTCGATCCACATCCCACTCGTGATCAGCACCCGCACGGGGTTCTGCGACAACTCGTGGATGTTCGTGGACCGCTGCCGCAGAAACTCCTTCTCGAACTCGGGCGACATGTGATGCAGAGCCACCGTGGTGACAAAAAGAATGGCAAGCCACACATAGGTACCGGGCGCGGACCGCACGTAGGCCACGACCGCCCGACCCGCTCGCCCCAACCCGGCACCCCGTCTCACACCGGCCAGTATGGTCGCCCACGTGCCCACCCCGCCCTCCGGCCGCCCTGCCCTGATCCGGCGGGCAGACCGCTTCCTGGCCCACTGGTCCCTACGCGCCGACGGCCCGCACCTGTCCGGCATCGCCGCCTTGGTGATCCCGGTGACCGCCGCCGACGGCACCCCGGCGGCGCTGAAGGTCCAGCACCTGGACGAGGAGTGCGCGGGTGAGGCGACGGCCCTGCTCACCTGGGCCGGAGACGGCGCCGTACGCCTGCTGGCGCACGACCCGCCCACCGGCACCCTCCTGCTGGAACGGCTGGACGAGCACCGCCCCCTCTCCGCGCTCCCCGACACCCGCGAGGCGGTCGACGTCCTGGGCGCACTGCTCGCCCGGCTCACCGCCCACCCCGCCCCGCCGGGAGTGCGCCGACTGGGTGACATCGCGCGCGGAATGACGGCCCGCCTCCCGCGAGCCCTCCGCGCGGAACCCGATCCCGGCACCCGGCGCCTGCTGCGGGACTGCGCGGCCGCTCTGGGCGAGGTCGCGGACGAGCCCGGTGACCGGCTGCTGCACTGGGACCTGCACTACGGCAATGTCCTCGCAGCGGCCCGCGCGCCCTGGCTGGCCATCGACCCCAAGCCGCTGGCCGGCGACCCCGGCTTCGAGCTGCTCCCCGCGCTCGCCAACCGGTACGACCCGTCGGACACCCGCCGCCGCTTCGACGCGCTGACCGCCGCCCTCGGGCTGGACCGGGAACGGGCGCGGGCCTGGACGCTGGCCCGCGTGCTCCAGAACCGGCTGTGGCAGCTGGAGGAGGGCGAGGCCGGGCGGCCCCGGGACGATGTACGGCTCGCCGTGGGGCGGGCGTTGCGAGCCCTCTGACAGACACGCCCCCGGACGGACCATCGCGCGGGATACCGGATTAAACGGTCATACCGTACGCGGTATGAAGAGACACCTCGCATATCTCGCCTGTGGCGCGGCGCTCGTGAGCGCGGGAGTGGGGGCGGTCCCGGCGGCCGCCGCTCACCAGACCCTCGTGGTCCGTCCGGGCGAGTCGATTCAGAAGGCCGTCGACGCCGCGCGGGCCGGGGACACCGTGCTGGTGCTCGCCGGTACGTACCACGAGAGCGTGCAGATCGGCAGGGACCGCATCACGCTGCGCGGCGCGGGCGCCCGTACGGTCGTCAAGCCCGCCGCCGTCAAGACCGGCAAGGACGCCAACAGCTGCGCCCAGAACGGCAACGGCATCTGTGTCATCGGCACCAAGACGAAGAACGTCGAGGGCGTCACCGTCGCCGACCTCACCGTCACCGGCTTCACCCGCGCCGGTGTCTTCGGCATGGCGACCGACCGCATGACGGTCCGCCATGTGCACGCCGTCGACAACGACACCTGGGGCATCGCCCAGGAGCGCTCCACGGGCGGCGTGTTCCGCGAGAACGTCGCCGAGCGCAACGGCGACGCCGGAGTCTTCCTCGCCAACACCATCAAGGAGGAGGGGGGCGCGTACGACGCCGGACGGACCCTCGTCGAGCACAACCGCCTCGACGACAACCGCATCGGCGTCACCGTCCGCCGCCTGCGCAACGTGAACGTCCAGGACAACGGCATCCGCGGCAACTGCGCCGGTGTCTTCGTCGTCGGGGACGAGAACAGGCCGAAGGCCGGTCACCTGACCGTCGCCCGCAACCGGGTCCTGGAGAACAACAAGTTCTGCCCGAAGACCGCGCGCCTGCCCGCCCTCCAGGGCTCCGGCATCGTGCTGACCGGCGTCGAGCAGACCCGCGTGACCGGCAACTACGTACGCGGCAACGCCGGCAAGTCCCCGTTCTCCGGCGGCATCGTGCTCTTCAAGAGCATGGTCGGCGCCACCGGCGACAACAACCGCGTCGACGGCAACACGCTGTCGGCCAACGCCCCCGCGGACCTGGTGAACACCGGCACGGGCAAGGGCAACAGCTTCGCGCGCAACTCCTGCCGGGCCTCGAAGCCCGCCGGCCTGTGCTGACCGCCCGCCCGCTGCCCATCGATGACCGAAGAAGGCCGAAGAACGAGAAAGGGCGGCAGATGACAACCGCTGAGACAGCCCCACCGCCCCCCATGCGCCTGCGCGAGCTGGTGTTCGGGGCGGCCTGCGCCGCCGCCGTCCGGGCAGCCGCCCGGCTCGGCGTGGCGGACGCCCTCGGTGACGACCCCAAGCCCGTGGAGGACCTGGCGGCCTCGGTGAAGACCGAGCCCAAGCCGCTGCGCCGGCTGCTGCGCGCCCTGTCCTGTTACGGCGTCTTCGCCGAGCGCCCTGACGGCACCTTCGCGCACACCGACATGTCCCGTCTGCTGCGCGAGGACGACCCCGACAGCCTCCGCGCCATCGCCCTGTGGTGCACCGAGCCGTGGACCTGGGACGCCTGGCCCAGGCTGGACGAGGCCGTGCGCACCGGGGAAAACGTCGTTCAGTCCCTCTACGGCAAGGAGTTCTTCACCTACCTCAACGAGGACGCCCCCGAGTCCGCGGACGTCTTCAACCAGGCCATGACCCGCTCCAGCGAGCAGTCGGCCCGCGAGGTCGCCGCCCTGCTCGACCTGTCCGGC
This sequence comes from Streptomyces sp. SID1328, assembly GCF_009865595.1. Lineage (NCBI taxonomy): Bacteria > Bacillati > Actinomycetota > Actinomycetes > Kitasatosporales > Streptomycetaceae > Streptomyces > Streptomyces sp. SID1328. The sequence goes on from NZ_WWKH01001041.1 coordinate 12,826, forward strand.
GCCTCCTCGGTGGCGGACCTCGGCGGCGGCCAGGGGCATGTGGTGGCCTGTCTGCTGGACAAGTACCCGACGATGCACGGCAGCCTGCTGGACCTGCCCCGCGTGGTCGAGAACGCCCTGCCCCGCCTGCGTACCGGCGACCTCGCCGACCGCGCCGAGATCGTGCCCGGCGACGTGCGCGCCTCGGTCCCGGTGAAGGCCGACGTCTACGTCATCAAGAACATCCTGGAGTGGGACGACGAGAGCACCGCCCGGCTGCTCGGCAACGTCACCGCCGCGGGCGGCCCCGGCACCCGCGTCATCGTCATCGAGAACCTGGTGGACGACACCCCCTCGATGCGCTTCAGCACCGCGATGGACCTGCTGCTCCTGCTCAACGTGGGCGGCGCCAAGCACACCACCGAGTCCATGGTCGGCCGGCTCACCTCGGCGGGCCTGGTCGTGGACGACATCCGTCCGGTCAACCCGTACCTGCACGCCTTCGAGTGCCACGTCGCCGGCTGACGCGGCCCCCGTACGACAGACCGGCCGTCGGGCCCGCGACGCTGCGGGCCCGGCGGCCGGTGGTCTTCTTCAGGGGAGCCGGACGGCTAGTCGCGCTCCCACACGTAGAAGCGCTCCGCCATAGCGTCCTTCGGGGAGCGCCAGGTCTCCGGGTCGTACGCGCTGACGTACGCCGACAGCCGCTCGCTGATCCCGCGGAACTCCGGGTGGCCGGCCACCTTGGCGATGGCCGGGGCCGGGTCGCTGTCCGACTCGACGAGGTGCATGTACACATCGCCGAACTGGAACAGGCTGCGGCGGCGCACCCCGACGAGGTGCGGCAGCTCGCCCCGGTCCGACTCCGCGAAGATCTTGGCGATGTCCCGGGCCGAGCCCGGTGCCATCCGGGCCACGATCAGTCCCTGGTGCATGGCAGGTGTCCTCTTCTCCCGCTCGCCGGTCAGTCGGCCAGGGCCGGGGCGGGGCGGTCCCCGGCGGCCTGCTGGATCTTGTCCCGGATGAGCGCCATCTGGACCTTGGAGTTGCGGTTGATGTTGTCGGTCATCCAGTCGTCGTCGACCGGCGCCTCGGGCTTCATGGCGAAGTCCTGGGTCCACACCATCCGGGTGCCGCCGGGCACCTCCTCGTAGGCCCAGTGGATGTCCATGTGGGCGAAGGGGCCCGTCTCCACGCGGCGGGCGCGGACGGTGCGGTTCTCGCGGTCCGGCTCGCGCTCGGAGACCCAGCTCCACACGGTGCCGTTGTCGTCCGGGTGCATGGTGAGCCGGAACGTCGTCTTGCGGCCCTCACGCTTGAGAACCTCGACGGACGCGTACTCGCTGAACAGCTGCGGCCAGTTCTCCAGGTCGTTGGTCATGTCCCAGACCAGGTCGAGCGGAGCGGCGATGGTGATCTCGTTCCGGGTGTGTCCGGCCATGTCAGGCTCCTGCCATCAGGGCGCTGTTGACGAGGTCGAGGAACGCCTGCGGCGTCTTGCAGCGCTCGGCGTCCGGGGGCATCGGGGTGCCGTGCCGGTTCTCCAGCTCGCCGACGATGCCCAGCAGGCCGAGCGAGTCGAGCCCCAGCGTCTCGAAGGGGGTCGCGGGCTGCTTCCGCAGCAGTTCCGGGGCGACGGTGATGCCCGCCGCCTTCTTCATGAGGGCGGCCAGTTCTTCTTCGGTGATCTGCGCGTTCATGCCGTTCTCTCCTTTGCTGTTCGCCTATCGGTCGCCGTGCCGCAGCACCAGCGCCGAGTTCGACCCCATGAGGCCCCGGCTGAGGACCAGCGCCGTGCGCGGCTCGGCCACGCGGGCGCTCCCGGTCACGAGATCCAGGTCGTGGCAGACGTCCACCACATTCGGCGTCGGCGGGATCAGGCCGTGCTCCATCGCCAGCACCGCCGCCGACACGTCCAGCACCGGTGCCGCGCAGTAGCCGCGGCCGGTACCGGTCTTCGGTGCCGTCACCGGCACCCGGCGCCCGTGCTCACCGAGCGCGTCCACCAGCGCCAGCGCCTCGGCACGGTCCGCCTCCGGCACCCCGAGGGCGTCGGCGAAGACCATGTCGACCTCCTCCGGGGCGCAGCCGGCTTCCGCCAGCGCGTTCCGGATGGCCTGCGCCAGCCCCTCACGGGACTCCTTCCAGCGGGAGGCCCCGGTGAACGTCGCCGCGTGTCCCGCGACGTACGCCCGGACCTCGGCCCCGCGCTCCCGCGCGGACCGCTCCGCCTCGATGACCAGCATCGCCCCGCCCTCGGCGGGCACGAACCCGCACGCCGCGTCGGTGAAGGGGCGGTACGCGCGCGTCGGGTCGCTCTCCCCGCTCAGCTCCCCGTACCCGAGCTGGCAGACCACCGAGTACGGCGCGAGCGGCGCCTCGGTGGAGCCGGCCACCATCACATCGGTGCCCCGGCGGACCGCGCGGGCGGCGTGCGCGAGGGCGTCCAGACCGCCCGCCTCGTCGGAGGCGACCACCGAACAGGGCCCCTTGAGGCCGCGCCGGATGGAGATCTGGCCGGTGCTGGCCGCGTAGAACCAGGCGATGGACTGGTACGGGCCGACGAACCGGCTGCCCTTGCCCCACAACTGCTGGAGCTCGCGCTGGCCGAACTCGCCGCCGCCGGAGCCGGAGGCGGTGACCACCCCGATGGAGTAGGGGTCCGCCGCGGTGTCCGCCTGGCCCAGGCGGGCGTCCTCCAGGGCCAGGTCCGCCGCCGCCATGGCGAAGTGCGTGAAGCGGTCGGTCTGCACCAGGAAGCGTTCCTCGACCACGGCCGGGTCGAACGCGCGGACCTCGCCCGCCACCTTCAGCGGCAGGTCCTGGCAGCCCTCACGGGTCACCCGGTCCAGGACGCTGATGCCCTCCCGGGTGGACTTCCAGAAGGTCTCGGTGCTGATGCCGTTCGGCGCGACCACCCCGATACCGGTGACGGCCGCACGCCGTTCCTCGGTTGCGCTCATCGTGTCCTCACTCCCTCGGCCGGGTCAGGATCACCGCGGACTGGAAACCGCCGAACCCGCTGCCCACGGAGAGCACGCCGTTCAGCTTCCGCTCCCGTGCCTCGCGCGGGACGTAGTCCAGGTCGCACTCGGGGTCGGGGGTCTCGTAGTTCGCGGTCGGCGGGACGGCCTGCTTGGCGAGCGCCAGCACACACGCCACCACCTCGATGGCCCCGATCGCCCCGAGGGAGTGCCCCACCATCGACTTGATGGAGCTCATCGGGGTGTCGTAGGCGTGCTGCCCGAGCGCCCGCTTCACCGCGGCCGTCTCGTGGCGGTCGTTCTGCCGGGTGCCGGAACCGTGCGCGTTGACGTAGTCGATCGCGGTCGGGTCGATCCGGGCCTGGTCCATGGCGGTCTCGATCGCGCGGGCCATCTCCAGGCCCTCTGGGGTCAGACCGGTCATGTGGTACGCGTTGCCGAACGTGGCGTACCCGCTCAGCTCGCAGTACACGTGCGCCCCGCGGGCCCGGGCGTGCTCCAGCTCCTCGAGCACCAGCACCGCGCCGCCCTCGCCCATGACGAACCCGTCACGGTTGTTGTCGAAGGGGCGGGAGGCGTGCGCCGGATCGTCGTTGTTCGGGGACGTCGCCTTGATCGCGTCGAAGCACGCCATCGTGATCGGGGATATCGGCGAGTCGGAGGCACCGGCCAGGCATATGTCCGCCCGGCCCTCCCGCACTGTGTGGAAGGCGTACCCGACGGCGTCCAGGCCCGAGGTGCAGCCCGTGGACACGGTCTGCACCGGGCCCCGCGCGCCGAACCGCTCGGCCACCGACGAGGCGACCGTGCTGGGCGAGAACGCCCGGTGCAGTTCGGGCCGGGCCTGGGTGTGGTCCACATCCCACCGCTGGCCACCATGGCTGACCAGCACATAGTCGTTCTCCAGCCGGGTGGTGCCGCCGACCGCGGTGCCGACCGACACCGCGATCCGCCAGGGGTCCTCGGCCGCGAGGTCGAGGCCGGAGTCGTGCACCGCCTCGTCGCCGGCCACCAGCGCGAACTGGATGTACCGGTCCGCCCGCTGCACCTGCTCGGCGTCGAGCCCGTAGGCCGCCGGGTCGAAGTCGCACTCGGCGGCGATCCGGGAACGCAGCCCCGACGGGTCGAAGAAAGTGATGCCGCGCGTCGCGGTCCGGCCGTTGGACAGCAGGTCCCAGAACGCGGGCGTACCGATCCCGCCCGGAGCCACGATGCCTATGCCCGTGACCGCCACCCGCCGGGTCATGAGCGCACCTGGTCCCGGCCGGCGGCCATGGCACCACCGGCCTCGGTCACCACCGCGGCGGCCCCGATGACGTCCGTCTCCTCGGTGTCCACGTGACCGAGCTGCGGGCGCGGGGCCAGCGGACCCAGGTGGAAGACGAGGCGGGCCTCCTCGTCACCCACGTTGCGGAAGCGGTGCCGCATGTGGGCGGGGATCATCAGGCCCTGCTCCGGCTTGAGCGGGTGCGCCTCGCCGTCGAGGTCCACCTCGAGCCGGCCGCAGATCACGTACACGAACTCCTCGGAGTACGGGTGGTAGTGCTCACCGATGCGGTCGCCGGGCTGCACGATGGCCACGCCCATGAAACCGCTGGTGGAGCCGACCGTCGCCGGGGTCAGCATGGCGCGCAGGTCGCCGCCGCGCCGGGTGTTGTGCTCGGTGTCCTTCAGGTCGATGATCTTGGGACGGTTTTTGATCACAGCTTCCTCCGTGGGATGTGCCGCGTCGGCGGTTGCGGGGTGAGAGGCGGCCACCGGATCAGGCGCCCGAGGCGCGGCGGTCGGTGACGAGGTCCATCCGGGCGGCGTCGCCGTCGAGCAGCGCGCGCAGCTCGGATGCCGCGGCCGGGTCGGCGGGCAGCTCGTCCACGCTGTTGCCGCGTACGTCCACCAGGCGCACCACCACGTCGTCGCGCTGGAAGACCGTGCTGCGCAGCACCGCGCTCGCCGGGTCGTCGGCCGCGCTCTGGTCGTGCTGGGAGAGCAGCTCGGCCAGCCGCATGCCCTGGCCGGCGCGGGCCGGGTAGAACAGTGCGAGGCGGTTGCCCTCCGCCTGCGCGTCGGCGACCACGTGGTGCACCGCGGGGAGCGCCGCACGGGTGAAGAACATCCGGGCCGACTCCTGGTCGTTCAGGTCGCGGTCCTGCTCCAGGTAGGGGTTGATGGCCTCCTCGACCGCCCGCACCTCGGGCTGCCGGGCCACGTGCCGCAGCGCCGCGAGCAGGTCGCCGCGCACCTCGATGGCCCGCACCACCCGGTTGCCCTGCATGAACAGCGAGGTCCGCAGGAGCTGCGTGCTGTCGTCCACGCGGGCCTTCGGCGAGGTGTAGTCCGCGAGGATCGCCGCGACCTTCTCCTCGGTGCCGGGCTTCACGGTGAAGGTGAGCGCGTGCCGGATGACTCCGTCACCGATGCGCGGGTGCTCCTGGAGACGGCGGCCGGGGGCCGACTCGGCGGGGACGGCCGGGCCGCCCGTCTCGCGGACGATGTGGAAGCGCAGCGAACGGGTGTCGCGCACGCAGGAGTGCAGCGGCTCCACCATGTGCACGTGCTCCTCGCTGTTCACCCAGGTGAGGAACGGCGGGGCGCTCTCCCACTCGCTGGTGATGAGCCACTGCGAGGGGTTCTCGATGGACTGGCAGAGCTGGTCGCTGACGTGACCGGGCACCTGGGTGACCTGGGAGCAGAGCTGCTCGTACGCCTCCAGGAACTGCTGCTGCGCGCCGTCGTACACGTCGACCAGGAGGACGACCCGCAGCGGGGAGCCGTCGAACACGGACTGGGATACACGCCTGGACACCTCGCGTGCCGGCGTTTCTGAGGGACGTTCAGACGTGGTGGTCATCCTGCACACATCTCCTTCGCGGGGCAGAACCGGTGCCTGCCTTGGATCGGGCCCGGCAGCGTTCCTTGATCCTGTGCCGGGCTCCACCAGCCCGCGACTCCTGTGAACCACGTGGGTGATTGGGCACGCGGAGGTGCCCCCACCGGGAAGGAAGAGTCACAGGCGCCCCGCGCGCCCACCCCCAGCCACTGGAGGCTTCGATGCATCAGAAAGCCGACCACCGGGTCCCCGTCCTCATCGTGGGCGGCTCACTGGTGGGCCTGTCCATGTCCGTGTTCCTGGGCCGTCTCGGTGTGCGGCACATGCTCGTCGAGCGGCACTCCGGGACCTCGGTCCACCCGCGCGGACGGGGGAACAACGTCCGCACGATGGAGCTGTTCCGGGTCGCCGGGGTGGAGCCCGACATCAAGGCGGCCGCCTCACTCCTCGCCGACAACCACGGCATCCTCCAGACATCCACCCTCGTGGGTGACGCCGGGGAGTGGCTGTTCCGGAACATCGACCCGGGGGGCGGTCTGGCGAGGTTCAGCCCCACGACCTGGTGCCTGTGCAGCCAGAACGACCTGGAGCCGGTCCTGCTGGACAGCGCGCGCGAACTCGGCGGCGACCTGAGGTACTTCCACCAGATGGAGTCCTTCGAGCAGGACGCCGACGGAGTGACGGCGACGGTCTTCGACCGGCACACCGAGGAACGGTTCACCGTCCGCGCGGACTACCTCGTCGCCGCCGACGGCCCGCGCAGTCCCGTACGGCGCGCCCTCGGCATCGGGCAGAGCGGGCCCGGTGACCTGTTCGCCAACGTCAGCGTCACCTTCCGGTCCAGCGCGCTGGCCGACGTGGTCGGCGACCGGCGCTTCATCTGCTGCTACCTCACCCATCCGGACGCGGACGGCGCGCTGCTGCCCGTGGACAACAAGGAGAACTGGGTCTTCCACGCGCCCTGGCACCCCGAGCGCGCCGAGACCCTGGACGACTTCACCGAGGAGCGGCTGCGCGACCACATCCGCCGGGCGGTCGGCGTGGACGAGCTCGACGTGAAGATCACCGGTATGGCCTCCTGGCGTGCCGCCGAACGCGTCGCCGACCTCTACTCCTCGGGGCGGGTCTTCCTCGCCGGCGACTCCGCCCACGAGATGTCCCCGACCGGCGCCTTCGGTTCCAACACCGGTATCCAGGACGCCCACAACCTCGCCTGGAAGCTGTCCGCGGTCCTCTCCGGCTGGGCCGGCCCCGGCCTGCTGGAGTCATACGGTGCCGAGCGCCGCCCCGTCGCGGCCGCGACCAGCGCCCGCGCCTCGGCCCGCTCCGTCGAGCACAGCCACCCCGGCTTCGCCCCGGCCCCCGGGGTGGGCGGCGCCAAGCGGGGCGGCATCCTCAACGTGGTCCTCGGCTACCGCTACCCGGCCGGCGCGGTCCTCGGCGCCGACCCCTACGCCGAGGTCGTCCCGGACGCCCTCGCCCTCGACGGCCGCCCCGGCAGCCGCGCCCCCCACATCTGGCTCCGCCGGGGCGGCCTGCGGCTGTCCACCCTCGACCTGTACGAGCGCTCGATGGTCCTCCTCACCGACGCCCCCGACGACGCGGGCTGGTACGCGGCGGCCCGCCGCGTCGCGGCGGAGGACGGCGTCGCCCTCGACGCCTACCGCGTCGGTCCCGGCCGGGACGCCGACCTCACCTACGACACCGAGGGCTCCGACTGGGCGAAGGCCCACGGCACCACTGCCGACGGCGCGGTCCTCATCCGCCCCGACGGCTTCGTCGCCTGGCGCGCCACGAGCGCGGCAGCGGACCCGGACACGGTCCTCCGCGAGGCCCTGACGTCGTTGCTGATGCCGGCCTGACCCCCCGGGAACCACGAAGGCCGCCCGCACCTCAGGGTGCGGGCGGCCTTCGCCGTGCGGAGCCCCCTGTCGGATTCGAACCGACGACCTACGCATTACAAGTGCGTTGCTCTGGCCATCTGAGCTAAGGAGGCGGGGGCCCGTGGGCCCGTGTGTGTGCAGTGTACCCATGCGGGGGTGGGGGGCGGTGGGGAAAATTCGAGGGCGTCCAGGTACTGACAGGGCAGGTCGGGGACGGGTACGGTCCTGCCAGTTCACCTGGGTGAACCAATGAACCACCTTCCTACAACGGATCGTCCGGCACGTTCCTGCCGGTAGAAGGGGGCCCCTCACCATGGCCACTGTCACGTTCGACAAGGCGACCCGGATCTATCCGGGCTCCACCAAGCCCGCCGTCGACGCGCTGGAGATCGCGATCGAGGACGGCGAGTTCCTCGTCCTCGTCGGCCCGTCCGGCTGCGGCAAGTCCACCTCGCTCCGCATGCTCGCGGGGCTCGAGGACGTCAACGGCGGCGCCATCCGCATCGGTGACCGCGACGTCACCCACCTGCCGCCCAAAGACCGGGACATCGCCATGGTGTTCCAGAACTACGCCCTCTACCCGCACATGACGGTCGCCGACAACATGGGCTTCGCCCTGAAGATCGCGGGCGTCAACAAGGCGGAGATCCGGGCGAAGGTCGAGGAGGCCGCCAAGATCCTCGACCTCACCGAGTACCTGGACCGCAAGCCCAAGGCGCTCTCCGGCGGTCAGCGCCAGCGTGTCGCCATGGGCCGCGCGATCGTCCGCGAGCCGCAGGTCTTCCTCATGGACGAGCCGCTGTCCAACCTGGACGCCAAGCTCCGCGTCTCCACCCGTACCCAGATCGCCTCCCTCCAGCGGCGCCTGGGCATCACCACCGTCTACGTCACCCACGACCAGGTCGAGGCCATGACGATGGGCGACCGGGTGGCCGTGCTCAAGGACGGACTGCTCCAGCAGGTCGACACCCCGCGCAACATGTACGACCGCCCCGCCAACCTCTTCGTGGCCGGCTTCATCGGCTCCCCCGCGATGAACCTGGTCGAGGTGCCGATCACCGACGGCGGTGTGAAGTTCGGCAACAGCGTGGTGCCGGTCAGCCGGGACGCGCTCTCGGCCGCCGCCGACCGGGGCGACACCACCGTGACGGTCGGCGTCCGCCCCGAGCACTTCGACGTGGTCGAGCTCGGCGGCGGCGCGGCGGCCACCACGCTGACCAAGGACAGCGCCGACGCCCCGGCCGGCCTCGCCGTCTCGGTGAACGTCGTCGAGGAGCTGGGCGCCGACGGGTACGTGTACGGCGCCGTCGAGGTCGACGGTGACGTGCGGGACCTCGTCGTCCGGGTGAACGGGCGTCAGGTGCCGGAGAAGGGCTCCACGCTGCACGTCGTGCCGCGGCCGGGCGAGATCCACGTGTTCTCGACCTCCACGGGCGAGCGTCTCTCCGACTGACCGGGGAACACAGGCAGTTCACAGGGAGGGGGTCCTGCGGGGCCCCCTCCCGCCGTACCCGGCACGGTTCGGCGGATATCCCGGCACAGGGATCAATTCGGGCGGCCGGCGTCAACCCCCTACCCAGAAAGCAGCGCGACTTCATCCCCCGTAAGGGTGACTAAATGTCGCCAAATCAGTACCGAGCGCTACCCTCACTCGCGTGACGCACTCCACCATCCCTCAGACGCGACGCGGCCACCGGGGCGGCCCTGCCCGCCGGATCGGCCGCACTCTCGCCCTCGTCCTGCCCGTCGTCCTGGTGCTCTCCGGAACCCTCGCGGTCACGCGGGTCAACTGGACCGGGGACTCCGAAGGCTCCGTGCTCACCGCCTCGGACGTCGCCCAGGCCCCCGCGAAGGCCGGCACCGCCCGTACGGTCACCGCCAAGAAGTCGGCGCCCCAGGACGTCCTGCGCGACCGGCTGCTGACCGAGCTTCAGGACAAGAACCCCGGCGTGGTCCTCACCCACCTCCAGCAGGCGGTCAACGGCCACCCCGCGCTCGCCGAGCACTGCACCTCCATCGCCCGCAGCCTGGGCCGGGCCGCGGTCCGCCTCTACGGCGCCTCCCGAGCCCAGTCCTACGCCCGCCCGGTGTGCGACACGTCCTTTGCGACGGGTGTGCTGGCGGCACACAGCTGATCCGCACACCACTGATCCGCACATGGCTGATCCGCACACCACTGATCCGCACATGGCTGATCCGCACACCACTGATCCGCACATGGCTGACCCGCACACAGCGGATCGGCACATGGCTGACCGGCACACAGCGGATCGGCACATGGCTGACCCGCATACAGCGGATCGGCACATGGCTGACCGGCGCCCACAAGCGGCCCTGTCGCGCCTCTGGACCCCGGCGGGGCGCCACGTACAGTTCGGGGCATGACCCATCCGAACGTCGCTGCGCGCCCCACCCAAGCCGTTGTCCTGGCCGGGGGCCAGGGGTCCCGGCTGCGCCCCTACACGGACGACCGGCCCAAGCCGATGGTCGAGATTCCCGGCACGGGCACCCCGATCATCGGCCACCAGCTCAACTGGCTGGCCGAAGAGGGCGTCACGGACGTGGTGGTCTCCTGCGGCCACCTCGCCGAAGTACTCCAGAAGTGGCTGGCCACGGCCGAGCTGCCGCTGTCCGTCACCACCGTCGTGGAGACCGAGCCGCTCGGCCGAGGCGGCGGCCTTAAGTACGCCGCCGCGCACCTCCCCCGCCCCGACCGGCCCTGGTACGCCACCAACGGCGACATCTGGACCCGCTTCTCGCTGCGGGACATGGCCGACTTCCACACCGAGCGGGACGCGGTCGCCACCCTCGCGCTGGCCCGGCCGCGCATCCCCTGGGGCGCCGTGCGCACGGACGGCTTCGGGCACATCACCGACTTCATCGAGGCCCCGCCGTCCACCGTCGAGATCAACGCCGGTGTGTACGTGTTCTCCCCCGAGTTCCGCGACCTGCTGCCCGACCGGGGCGACCACGAGCGCGCGACGTTCCCCCGCCTGGCCCGCGAGCGCAAGCTCGCCGGGTTCCCGCTGCCCCAGGGCTCCTACTGGCGGGCCATCGACACCGTGAAGGACCTGACCGAGGCCGCCAAGGAGCTGGACGCCGGCCGCGCGTGACGAGCACACACCGAAGGGCCCCGTACCTCACCGCGAGGTACGGGGCCCTTGGCGTGCCGGGGACTCAGTTGCCGAACAGACCGCCCACCAGGCCGGGCTGACCGGTGGAGGAGCCACCCGCGTCGCTGCCCCCGCCCGACTGTGTGCCGCCGCCCGAGGTACCCGAGCCGGTGCCGCCGGTCGCCGTGCCGCCCGCGCTGGTCGGCCCCGCCCTGGTGCTGGGGGCACCGCCACCGCCCCCGGTGGTCGGGGTGGTCCGCTGGGGCGGAGCCTGGCCCGTGGTGCCCTGGGTCTGGCTGGGCGCGGCAGGAGCCGTACCGGCCGTACGGCCCGCGCCGGGAGTACCGGCCGCGCCGGACGGGCTCGCGCCCGCCGAG
>NZ_WWKH01001042.1:0-14703 GCF_009865595.1 Streptomyces sp. SID1328
GGGTGCCCGGGGGTGGGGGGAGATAGCGGGAGACGGGGGCGGGGTCCGCGGGCCGGGACACAGGGGGCGGAGGGCAGACCGGGGGACGGCTGCCCCGGAACTCCCGCATCCAGTCCGACGTCTCCGTACGGACCAGTTCCGTCACGTCCTCCGAGAAGCGCCGCAGAATCCCGAGGCAACGTTCCGCCGCCTCCCCCGCCGTGCCCTCCGCGGGACCCAGCACCTCACGCGCACTCTCCGACGCCCAGTCGAACTGGAGCGCCTGCAACCGCCGCAGGACCGCCTGGGCGGTGGCCAGGTCCCGCATCCACCCCGAGGTCAGCCCGAAGCACCGGTCCACCCCGGCACACGCGGCCCCCAGCAGCAACGCCAGGTATCCCCAGGGCGCACACCCCGCAACCGCCCCGGTCGCGTCCAGCAACGGCAGCCCCGCCCCGACCACCACCCCCGCGGCCGTACCGCCCCGCAACACCCGCGCGGCCCGCCGCCGCCACACCCGGTCCGCGAGATACCACTCCGCCGTCCGCAGCGCCCCCGCCTCCACCCACCGGAACAGCTCCCCCAGCCGCTCAGCGGGCTCGCCCCAGTCCCCGAGCGGCAGCGCCCGCCCCACCAGATCCCCGGCCAGAAGTCCGCTCACGTCCAGATCCGCAGATCCCCGGCCCGCCGGAAGCGGAGTACCCGCGGGCCCGTCGCGGCGCTCCTGCGGCGGACGCTCGGGTTGCTGCTCCGGCTGACCCACCCGGTACTCCCTACTGAACACGAACACCGATCGCGCGGCCGTCACACCCGTGGCGGCGCGAAGTGTCCTTCCTACCGCCCAATGGGTGGCGGGGTGCCGCGTTCGTGGGGTGGTACGCCCGGAAGAGGGGTTTGATCAGGTAGGGGGCCGGAGGCGATCTCACTCGAAAGAGTGGCAGCGCGAGGGCCGCCCGGACCACGTAGGCTCGTGCCGAGCAGTGAAGTGGCGAAGACAGACAGGAGACACCCCCGTGATTCCCGGTGGCGGCCAGCCGAACATGCAGCAGTTGCTCCAGCAGGCCCAGAAGATGCAGGCGGACCTCCAGCGGGCCCAGGAGGAGCTGGCGAACACGGAGGTCGAGGGCCAGGCGGGCGGCGGTCTGGTCAAGGCGACCGTGACCGGCTCCGGCGACCTGCGCGCGCTGAAGATCGACCCCAAGGCCGTGGACCCGGAGGACACCGAGACCCTCGCGGACCTCGTCGTCGCGGCCGTACAGGCGGCGAACGAGAACGCGCAGGCCCTCCAGCAGCAGAAGCTCGGCCCGCTGGCCGAGGGACTCGGCGGCGGCGGCATCCCCGGTCTGCCTTTCTGACGCCGGGGCAACTACCGTACGTACCGCAAGGTCTTGAAGGAAAGGCAGTCCGTTGTACGAAGGCGTGGTCCAGGACCTCATCGACGAGCTGGGGCGGCTCCCCGGCGTCGGTCCCAAGAGCGCGCAGCGGATCGCCTTCCACGTCCTCCAGGCCGAGCCGACGGACGTCAAACGGCTCGCGCACGCCCTCATGGAGGTCAAGGCCAAGGTCCGCTTCTGCGCGACCTGCGGAAACGTGGCGCAGGAAGAGCTGTGCAACATCTGCCGCGACCCGCGCCGCGACCCCTCGGTCATCTGTGTGGTCGAGGAGCCCAAGGACGTCGTGGCCATCGAGCGCACCCGTGAGTTCCGGGGCAAGTACCACGTCCTGGGCGGCGCGATCAGCCCCATCGAGGGCGTCGGCCCGGACGACCTGCGGATCAGGGAACTCCTGGCCCGCCTCGCCGACGGCACCGTCACGGAGCTGATCCTCGCCACCGATCCCAATCTCGAAGGCGAGGCCACGGCGACGTACCTCGCCCGCATGATCAAGCCCATGGGTCTGAAGGTCACCCGCCTGGCCAGCGGCCTCCCGGTCGGCGGGGATCTGGAATACGCGGACGAGGTCACCCTCGGCCGCGCCTTCGAGGGGAGACGACTGCTAGATGTCTGACGCCACGCTGCACGCCACGTCGCAGAACCCGGACGACTTCGCCGTCCAGATCGCCGACCAGATCGAGAGCTTCCTGGTCGCCGTCACCGAGGTCGCCAAGGGCGACGAGCCCGGTTCCACCGTGCCCTTCCTGCTGCTGGAGGTCTCCCAGCTCCTGCTGGCCGGCGGCCGCCTCGGCGCGCACGAGGACTTCCTGCCCGACGAGCGCTACGAGCCCGACCCCGGCCCCGAGCTGGACGCGGACGGCCTGCGCGAGAACCTGGCCCGTCTGCTGGACCCGATCGACGTCTACTCCGAGGTCTTCGACCCGTACGCGCCCCGCACCGCGCCGGTCGCCGCCCGGATCTCCGACGACCTGGCGGGCATCATCACCGACCTGCGCCACGGCATGGCCCACTACCGGGCCGGCCGCATCGCCGAGGCGCTGTGGTGGTGGCAGTTCTCCTACTTCTCCAACTGGGGCCCCACCGCCTCCGCCGTGCTGCGCGCCCTGCAGTCCGTCCTCATCCACGTCCGCCTCAACCAGCCCCTGGAGGAACTGGACGGCCTCGACACCGACCAGGACCTGGGCGACGAGGTGCTGGAGATGGAGGCCGGACGGGTCATGGCCGAGGAGATCGGCACCCCGCTCGGCATCCGCCAGCTGCGCTAGGCGTGCCGGTGCCGGGACCGGGTCCATCGCCGCGGGCGGTGACATCGGGTCGGCGTCGACGGGCAGCTGACGGGGACACAGCGGCCGCGTGCTCATCGCCGCAGTTCAGCCCGAGGCTTGAGCCTCGGGCTTCGAGCCTCTTCCATGGGTTTCTGGGCTGGGTGAAAACCAACCCAACCAACCAAGTCCCCAGGTGAGTTGAAGCCGCCTACCTCGAAAGTGTGACTTTCTGTGATCGGCTTGCGTTGGAGAGTAAAGCCGCCCTAGGTTCGCGGCAATAGATCGGCCCCGGTCGGTGCGCCAACACCGGCTCCGGGGCCTAGACCTACTCATCGAACGGAACTCGATGGCGGCTTGCACTCACCCTAGCCCTGCCCTGCCGTCCCCGCAGCACCCCATGGCCAAATCGGGCTATGGCAAGCGCTCTGCCGGTGACGAAAACCCGCACGACGACCCGGACTTCGCACACCTGAGCCCCCGTGACCGCGAGATCGCCGTCTTCGTCGACCACCTCGACGACGGTCACGCGATGGGCTACAAGGCGATCGCAGCCGTCCACCCCCGCTACGGCCAGCAGGCCGTGCGCACGTCGCTGAAGCGCGTCGCCGCGGCCGGCCACCTGCGGCACATCCGCGAGCACCTCACCATCGAGGACAACTCGATGCGCTGGGTGACGCGGACGTACTGGTCACGTACGCCCAGGTCGCCGGAGTGGTGGGCGGATTTCGTGCGCGAGCGCAAGGGTCTGGACGTCACCGACCGGTACGAGTCGGGGCTGGCGCGGGCCGAGGAGGCGGGCGCGGAAGCCGCCCCGGCGGAACCCGGTCGACAGCCCTCCGAGCCGCACCCTGAGGAGCCCTCGGACGAGCCCGGCGCCGCCTACCGCACCCTCGCCGACCTCCGCGACGCGGACCCGCGCATGTCCCTGTCCGCGTCGGACTGCCGTTCCCTCGAATCCCTCGCCGCGCAGTGGCTGGCCCTCGGCGCGACGCCGCAGGAGATCACCAGGGCCCTGACCGACGGGCTTCCGCCCGCCGTCACCAACCCGGGCGGACTCGCCCGCAAACGACTGGAGGACAAGATGCCCCCGACGAAGGCGAAGATCCGGCAGAAGTCCGGTGGCCGCCGCGCCCGCGTCAGCCGCGTGATCATGGCCTGCGCCACCTGCGAGGCGGACGAACGGACGACGGAGATCATCGACGGGATCTGTCGCGAGTGTCATGCCGAGATCGAGGCGGAGGAGGCGGCGGAGGCGGAGGAAGCATGCGGTCCGCCGGTCGGGAACGTCCCGGAGACGTTCCTGCGCGACCCGGCCGACGACACCGGGGTGGTCGACGTGACCCACTGGGCGGCCGAGCTGCGCAGGGCGGCCGGGCTACGGCCCAGGGCGGGGAGGGACGTATGAGCGTGCAGGAGGTGCCGGTCGGGGCACCATGTAGTCGAGGAGGCGACGCCATGACCCCCAGGACCGAACACCGGCCGCAGATGTCCGTCGAGGAGTTCGAGGAGCTCGAACGCCATGCCCCGGAGACCGTGCGGCTGGAGTTCATCAACGGGAGGGTCCAGGGGCCGACACTCCGACACCCATCAGGGCGACCGAGTCGAGAAGCCCGACGGCTACGCCGGGGCAGGTATCCCCGTGTACCTGCTCATCGACCGGGACGACGGCTCAGCCGACGTGTACAACCAGCCGGAGAACGGCCGCTACCTCCACGCTGAGAAGCTGCCCTCCGGCGCCTCCGTCAAGCTGCCCGGTCCGGTCGGCATCATCCTCGACACCGCCCCCCTCAAAGAGTTCGCCGACTGACCGCCTCACCCCCTGTGAGTCACTGCACACTCGTTCACGTACAGCCATCACTCGCGAGGCGCTGGGCAGGGAGTACGGCAGCGGACCGGCGTCTCACCATGCGGTACCCAGGAAGCCGGATTCCCCCGCTCGATAGACTGAGCCGACACAAACGAACCGAGCGAGGAGCGCACGTGGGCCTTGTCGTGCAGAAGTACGGAGGCTCCTCCGTAGCCGATGCCGAGGGCATCAAGCGCGTCGCCAAGCGGATCGTGGAAGCCAAGAAGAACGGCAACCAGGTGGTTGTCGTGGTCTCCGCGATGGGCGACACGACGGACGAGCTGATCGATCTCGCCGAGCAGGTTTCTCCGATGCCTGCCGGACGTGAATTCGACATGCTGCTGACCGCCGGAGAGCGTATCTCCATGGCCCTGCTGGCGATGGCGATCAAAAAGCTGGGCCACGAGGCCCAGTCGTTCACGGGCAGCCAGGCAGGTGTCATCACCGACTCGGTCCACAACAAAGCCCGCATCATCGACGTCACGCCGGGCCGCATCCGCACCGCGCTGGACGAGGGCAACATCGCCATCGTCGCCGGTTTCCAGGGTGTCAGCCAGGACAAGAAGGACATCACCACGCTGGGCCGCGGCGGCTCCGACACCACCGCCGTCGCGCTCGCCGCCGCGCTCGACGCCGAGGTCTGTGAGATCTACACCGATGTGGACGGCGTGTTCACCGCCGACCCGCGCGTGGTGAAGAAGGCCCGGAAGATCGACTGGATCTCCTTCGAGGACATGCTGGAGCTGGCCGCGTCCGGCTCCAAGGTGCTGCTCCACCGCTGCGTGGAGTACGCCCGCCGGTACAACATCCCGATCCACGTGCGCTCCTCCTTCAGCGGGCTGCGCGGCACCTGGGTCAGCAGCGAGCCGATCGAGCAAGGGGAACAGCAGGTGGAGCAGGCCATCATCTCCGGTGTCGCGCACGACACCTCCGAGGCCAAGATCACCGTCGTCGGCGTGCCGGACAAGCCGGGCGAGGCCGCGGCCATCTTCCGGACCATCGCGGACGCCGAGATCAACATCGACATGGTCGTGCAGAACGTGTCGGCCGCCTCCACGGGCCTGACCGACATCTCCTTCACCCTGCCGAAGACCGAGGGCCGCAAGGCCATCGACGCGCTCGAGCGCAACCGCTCCGGCATCGGCTTCGACTCCCTGCGCTACGACGACCAGATCGGCAAGATCTCCCTGGTCGGCGCCGGGATGAAGACCAACCCGGGCGTCACGGCCTCCTTCTTCGAGGCGCTCAGCGACGCGGGCGTCAACATCGAGCTGATCTCGACCTCCGAGATCCGCATCTCGGTCGTCACCCGCGCCGACGAGGTCCCCGAGGCGGTCCGCGCCGTGCACACCGCCTTCGGCCTCGACTCCGACACCGACGAGGCCGTCGTCTACGGGGGCACGGGCCGCTGATGGCACGCACCGGTCGCCCGACACTGGCGGTCGTGGGGGCGACCGGAGCCGTAGGAGCGGTGATGCTCCAGATCCTGTCCCAACGGGCGGACGTCTGGGGCGAGATCAGGCTGCTCGCCTCCCCGCGCTCGGCCGGCCGCAAGCTGGCCGTGCGCGGTGAGGAGGTCGAGGTCGCCGCCCTCACCGAGGACGCCCTCGACGGCGTCGACGTCGCCATGTTCGACGTGCCCGACGAGGTCGCCGCCCAGTGGGCGCCGATCGCCGCCGCGCGCGGCGCGGTCGTGGTCGACAACTCCGGTGCCTTCCGGATGGACCCCGAGGTGCCGCTGGTGGTCCCGGAGGTCAACCCGCACATGGCCCGGATGCGGCCGCGCGGGATCGTCTCCAACCCCAACTGCACGACCCTGTCGATGATCGTCGCCCTCGGCGCGCTGCACGCCGAGTTCGGGCTGCGCGAGCTGGTGGTCTCCTCCTACCAGGCGGTCAGCGGGGCCGGGCGGGCCGGGATCGAGACGCTGCGCGCCCAGCTGTCCCTGGTCGCGGGCACCGACCTGGGCACCGCGCCCGGTGACGTACGGCGTGCGGTGGGCGAGCTGACCGGGCCGTTCCCCGAACCCGTCGCGCTGAACGTGGTGCCCTGGGCCGGGTCGCTGCGCGAGGACGGCTGGTCCTCGGAGGAGATGAAGGTCCGCGACGAGACCCGCAAGATCCTCGGCCTGCCCGCCCTGCCGGTCGCCGTCACCTGCGTACGGGTCCCGGTCGTCACCACCCACTCCCTCACCGTCCACGCCCGCTTCCAGGACGAGGTCACCGTGGACGGCGCCCGCGAGATCCTCGCCACCGCCCCCGGCGTGGTCCTGTGTGACGACCCGGCCGCCGGGGAGTACCCCACACCGGCCGACGTGGTGGGCACCGATCCCACCTGGGTGGGCCGGGTGCGCCGGGCGCTGGACGACCCCACCGCGCTCGAACTCTTCGTCTGCGGCGACAACCTGCGCAAGGGCGCCGCCCTCAACACCGCCCAGATCGCCGAGCTGGTGGCCGCCGAAATGATGTGAGAACCCTGTGCTGTTCATGGGATTCTCCTGGGGAATGTGGCCGGAACCATGGTCCAAACCACTTGTACCCGGCCTTCGTCACGACAGAGGATTTCCCTCCCAGTCCTCCGCAACCGCGCGAGCACCGGGAGCGTCTTTGCCCTCACCCTGGTGCGGCGGGACGTGGATTCCGGGCGCGGGGCGTCGCGGTGGGGCGTGGTGACGCCCTTTCAACTAGGCGTAGGGGAAGAGCGGGACGCATGGCGGCACTTGAGGAACGGTCGGTCGTCGTGAATGTGACGCCCGGCACGTACAACCCTGTCGGGGGTACGCGTGTCCAACTGGCGTGGCAGAGGTACTCGAACTCGCACCGACTCTCTTCGAGCCGGGCGTATCCCCAGCAGCCCGCGGCGCGGCGGCGCTCCGGCCGCCCCGTGCGGCACTCCGTCCGCGTGTGCCCGGCGGCATGCCGGTGATCGCGCCGATGCCCGCCGCGCGCCCCACCCGCATACCCGGCCAGCGCGACGGCGCCGACGACACCGCGGCTGACGCGGCCGCCGGCACGACCGTCGACCATCTCACCGAGACCTACCGGGCGCACTACCGCTCCCTGCTCGGTCTCGCGGCCCTGCTCCTGGACGACACCGCCTCGTGCGAGGACGTCGTGCAGGAGGCGTTCATCCGCGTCCACTCGGCCCGCAAACGCGTCCGGGACAAGGAGAAGACCCTGGCGTACCTGCGCCAGACGGTCGTCAACCTCTCCCGGTCCGCGCTGCGCCGCCGCATCCTCGGCCTGAAGCTGCTCTCCAAGCCGATGCCGGACATGGCGAGCGCGGAGGAGGGGGCGTACGACCAGCTCGAACGGGACTCGCTCATCAAGGCCATGAAGGGCCTTCAGCGCCGCCAGCGCGAGGTGCTGGTGCTGCGCTACTTCGCGGACATGACGGAGGCGCAGGTCGCCGAGACGCTCGGCATCTCGCTGGGCTCGGTGAAGGCGTACGGCTCACGGGGCATCGCCGCGCTGCGGGTGTCCATGGGGGCCAAGACATGAGTGAGCGGGACGAGCCGGCCGACGAGTCGACCACGGGGGCCGACCGACACGACAAGCCGACGCACGCTGGGAACGAAACTGTGAACGACGGCAGCCGCGGGGAGGAGTCCGCCCGTCCGGACGCCTCCGCCGACGCGGAGACACGCAAGCTCGACGGACTCGACGGGCTGGAACGGCTTCTGGAGCTGAGCGGCACGTCGTCGCCCGGCTCCGGGAGGGGCGGCCGCGGCATCGAGGCCGACGGCCTGGACGACGGACTCGGCGCGGACGAGCAGGCGCTGCGGCGGCTGCTGCACTCCGCCGTGGAGGACGTGGAGCCCCGTACCGGCTCGCTGGAGCACCTGCGGCGGGCCGTTCCCGCGCGCCGGGCCCGCAAGCGGCACGCGGCGGTCGGCATGGCGGCGGCGGCCCTGCTGCTCGGCACCGCGATCCCGGCCCTGGTGCACGTCTCCAACACCGGCGGCACCGACCCCAACACCGCGATGGCCGGCCAGTCCGAGTCGGCGCAGGGCACCGAGGGCAAGGGCCGCACCTCCGACGGTGCCACCGGCGGCACCCGTGGCACCACGGGCGACACGCCCAGCCCCGGCAAGGACGGCGGCCGGAAGGACGAGCCCGGCAGGAAGGGGGGCGGCGAGTCCGGCGCGCCCGGCGCCGCGGACCCCTCGGCGAGCCTCGCCTCCGGCACCGCGAGCTGCACCCCGGCCCAGCTGGGCGTCACGGGCAGCGCGAGCGGGCCCGACTCCGCCGGCGTGGTCTACGGCACCTTCCGCGTCGCCAACGTCTCCGGCACCGCCTGCACGGTCACCGGTGCGGGCCAGGTCGGCGCGGTGGCGGTGGGCGCGGCCGACCAGGCCAAACTGAGCGTGGCCGCGCATGTGTCCGGCGACGCGGCGAGCGGGCTGCCCGATCCCTCGCTGGCGGTGTCCTCGCTGGTGCTGCGGCCGGGCGGGGCGTACGCGGAGAAGTTCGCCTTCGTGCCCTCCGAGACCTGCCCGGTGCCGGGCGGTGGCGACAGCTCCACCGGCGGCGGCTCGGCCACCGGCGGGCCCTCGCCCGACCCCTCGCCCAGCGGCGACACGGGCACGACGGCCGGCACCACGGACACCGGCGGCACGGTCGGCGCCGCCCCGCAGCTCGTGACCGTCGACGGCCCGGCCGACGGCAGCGTCCAGGTCACCTACAGCGCGGCCTCCGGCGCGGCGGCGACGGCCGCGGTGCCGAACGCGTGCGCGGGGACGGTGTACTACACCGGCATGCAGTCCGAGAGTTAGACAGTGGTGGGGGTGCCGGCGTCCTCGGGGGCGTCGGCGTCCTCCGTCACCAGGCCCAGCTCGGCGTCGCGGACGGCCTCGGCCTCGCGGCGCAGCAGGCGGAACCACATGAAGACCACGAAGCCGGCGAAGACGAACCACTCGCCGGTGTAGCCGAGGTTCTGGAACGCCTTCAGGTCCAGCCCGGTCCCCACGGGCGCGACGGCGGGCACCGCCTTCATCCCGGCATCACCCCGGTCGAGGGTCACCCAGGCCGCGTACAGCCGGTCCGGCACCAGGTTGACCAGGGAGGCCGGGGTGATGGCGCTGGTCTGCCCGGCGGGCAGACCGCCGGTCGCGGGGACGCCGTTGCTGCCCGGTGACTCGGGGGCCTGGAGCGCACCGGTGACGGTGACCTTGCCGGCCGGGGGCTTCGGCGCCTTCGCCGGGTCGGCCGCACCGGGCAGCCAGCCCCGGACCACGGGGAGGGACTCGCCGGACGGGGTGCGCAGCAGGGTCACGACGTAGAAGCCGGTCCTGCCGTCCAGCTCACGGCCGGGCGAGAGCAGCTGCCTGCCGTACTCGCCGCTGACCACGACCCGCCGTCCCGAGGTGGCCTTGTCCACGGGCAGCATCCGCGCGAGCGGTACCGCCTGCTCGTGGCGGGAGTCCGCCGCCTGTTCGGTGGCGGTGCGATGATCCTGCACCCGCCCCTCGAACCGGCTGAGCTGCCACGACCCCATGAACACACAGAACGGGATGGCGAGCAGCACGAAGACGTTGATGCCCCACCAGCGGGGTGTCAGCAGAAACCGGTACACGCTCCAAAGGTACGGCGCCCCGTTTGTCACCTTCACGGTGGGCCCGGCCCCGGCCGGCCCCGAACCTCGTTGCGGCAGCTCAGGGGTGTCCCGTAACCCGTCGGACGGGTGATCCTAGGGGGCATGGACAAAGCTGACGAAGCTGTGGAGATGCCCGACTGGGAGAAGCGGTTCCGTGCGCCGAGGGTCTCGCTGCCGGACTGGGCCGAGGACGCGCCCGACCGCTCGCTGTTCGTGTCGAACGCGACCGGCACGTACGAGCTGTACGCGTGGGACCGGGCGAGCGGTGCGCAGCGGCAGGCGACGGACCGGCCGAACGGCACGACGGACGGCGTGCTCTCGCCGGACGGCGAGTGGATCTGGTGGTTCGACGACAAGGACGGGGACGAGTTCGGGGTCTGGCGCCGCCAGCCCTTCGGGGGCGGCCCCGACGAGACGGCCGTACCGGGCCTCGCGCCCTCCTACCCGGCCGGGCTGGCCCTCGGCCGGGACGGGCGGACGGCCGTGGTCGGCCGGTCGACCGACGAGGACGGTACGACGATCCACCTCGCGCGCGCCGGTGAGGCGCCGGTGGAGATCTACCGGCACCGCGAGTCGGCCGGCGTCGGCGACCTCTCGCACGACGGCACGCTGATCGCCGTCGAGCACACCGAGCACGGCGACGCCATGCACAGCGCCCTGCGCGTGCTGCGCCCGGACGGCACGGCCGTCGCCGACCTGGACGACACCCGTGGCGGCACCGAGGAGCTGGGCCTGGAGGTGCTGGGCTTCGCCCCCGTCGACGGCGACACCCGCCTCCTCATCGGCCACCAGCGCCGGGGCCGCTGGGAGCCGCTGGTCTGGGACGTGGCGAGCGGCGCGGAGACGGACCTCCCGCTGGACCTGCCCGGCGACGTGGCCGCCGAGTGGTACCCGGACGGCTCCGCCCTGCTGATCGCGCACGGCTTCGAGGCCCGCAGCGAGCTGTTCCGCTACGACCTCGCCACCCGCGAGCTGGACCGTATCCCCACCCCGCCCGGCACCGTCTCCGGGGCGACCGCCCGCCCCGACGGCAGTGTGGAGTACCTGTGGTCCTCGGCCGCCGAGCCGCCGGTGGTCCGCTCCACCAGCGGTGACGTCGTGCTCGACCCGCCCGGCCTGAAGAGCCCGCCCTCGGTCGAGGTGGAGGACGTGTGGGTGGACGGTCCCGGCGGCCGTATCCACGCCCTCGTCCAGAAGCCCGCCGGGGCCACCGGCCCCCTCCCGACCGTGTTCGACCTGCACGGCGGTCCCACCTGGCACGACAGCGACTCCTTCGCCGCGGGCCCGGCGGCCTGGGTGGACCACGGGTACGCCGTGGTCCGCGTCAACTACCGCGGGTCCACCGGGTACGGGCGCGCCTGGACCGACGCCCTCAAGCACCGGGTCGGGCTGATCGAGCTGGAGGACGTGGCCGCGGTGCGCGAGTGGGCGGTCTCCTCCGGGCTCGCCGACCCCGAGCGCCTCGTCCTCACCGGCGGCTCCTGGGGCGGTTACCTCACCCTCCTCGGCATCGGCACCCAGCCGGAGGCGTGGACGGTGGGCATCGCCGTGGTGCCGGTCGCGGACTACGTCACCGCGTACCACGACGAGATGGAGGCGCTGAAGGCCATGGACCGCACCCTCCTGGGCGGCACCCCGGAGGAGGTCCCGGACCGCTTCGCCGCGTCCTCCCCGCTGACCTACGTCGACCAGGTCAAGGCCCCTGTCTACATCTCCGCCGGCGTCAACGACCCCCGCTGCCCCATCCGCCAGATCGACAACTACGTCACCCGCCTCCGCGACCGCGGCGCCCCCCACGAGGTCTACCGCTACGACGCGGGCCACGGTTCCCTGGTGGTGGACGAGCGGATCAAGCAGGTCCGCCTGGAGATGGACTTCGCCCGGCGGCACCTGGGGGGATCGGAGGAGTAGAGCTCCTCGGCCGGGTCTCGCCAGGTCCCGGCGGGGGGGGGCGATCACCCGGCCGGGACCGGCTACGGCAGCGCGCGGTCGGGGTTCCGCCGCCCGTCAGGGCCCCGCGAGGCGCGCGGGCCCGGCGGATGGGCACTCCGCCGCGGGTCGGGACAGGCCCGTCGGGCAACCGCTGCCTCCACCGGGACGGTTCAGCCGAACTCCGCCAGCCCCCGGCGCGTCGCTGCGATCACCACCCGGTCGTCCTTCGTGAGGAGGTGGTCGGGTGGGGTGTCGGGGGCGTTCTCGACGGCGAGGGCGCGCCAGACGCCGGGTTCGAAGGCGGAGGCCAGGGTGCGGCCCTCGAGCTGGGGGCGGTTCGCGACGACGACCGACGCGAAGACGAGGACCCGGCGTTCCACCGGGACCGCGCCCAGGACGCGGCGGCCCAGCATGGCTCCGGCGAAGGCGGGGGCCGAGAGGTGGGAGACGCTGCGGCTGCGGGTGGTGGCCAGGGGGTGGGCGACGCGCAGGGTGCGGTACACGGCGGTGGCGAAGTCGTCGTCGTACAGGCGCAGTACCACGCGGAGGTCGGGACGGACGCCGCGCGCGTACAGCACGGCCTCCAGGTTGGTGGTGTCCGCGCTGGTCACCGCGAGGAGGGCGTGCGCCCGGTGGATCTTGGCCGCCTCCAGTACGCCCTCCTGCGTGACGTCCCCGATCACCACCGGCACCCGCAGCCGCCGCGCCACCGCGAGCCCGCGCGCCTCCGGGTTGCCCTCCACGCACACCACCGGCACGTGCAGCTCGCGCAGCCGGATCAGCACCCGCGTACCGATCTTCCCCAGCCCCAGCAGGACCACGTGCCCGCCGAGTCCGCGCGGAGGCTTGCGCAGAGCGGACTGTGTACGGAAGGTGCCCAATCCCTCCAGTACGGCGGCCAGCAGCACAGGGAGCAGCAGCAACCCGACCAGGCCGGAGAGGAGTTGGAGGATCTGGCGTCCCAACGGCTCGTGCAGCGCGGGGTCATCGATGGCGAAGAGGTCCAGCAGGGTCAGGTAGAAGGCCCGCAGGGGATGAATGTCGGTCACGATCGACAGGGCCACCGCGAGCGCGATCACGCAGCCTGCGAGTACCGCCAGCGACCATCTCAACTGCTTGGAGAACAAGGAGGAGAGCGGCGGGACACCGCCCACGCCCAGCCCGTTCCCCGGTGCCGCGCCCTCCGTCGCCGAGAACCGCTCCAGCATCACCCGGGACCGCGCGCCGGCCCGCCGTACCTCCTCGTCGTCGGGCAGCAGCACCGGCCCCTCGTCGTCGCCGTCGGCGGACAGCAGGGCGAGCGTGCACAGGCCGGGCGGTTCCGGGCTCCCGGCCGGAGGCGCGACCCGTTCCACCGCACGCAGCAGCAGCCCCTCCGCCTGGATCACCTTGCCGGTACCGGCGACGGCGGTCGCGGCGAGCGCGGGCGCGGCCGTGTCGGCGTCGGAGAGCACGGAGGTGGCCGCGTCCCTCAGCGCCTCCTCCGACTCGCCCACCAACACGGCGGCCTGATCGAGGAGTTCCTCGATGTGCTGGCCCAACCGCCGGTTGTAGAGCCGCAGTACGAGCCGCAGCCGCGGGTTCAGCCGCCGCGCGGTCAGCGCCGCCCGGATGTTGGTCTCGTCGTCCTCGTAGACCAGCGCCAGCGCGGCCGCCCGCTCCACGCCCGCCTCGGCGAGCACCTGCTCGGTGAGGAACTCGGCCTCCAGCACCCTTTCCCCGACCGCGCGTTGGCCGGACGCACCGGACTCACCCCCGCCCGGCACGGGCCCGCCCCGGCCGACCGCCACCGAGACCACCCGGTCGAAGAGCGCCGCCGGAGCCGACCGGGGCCGCCCCACCACCGGCCGCCGCGCGGTACGGGCGTTCGGCGGCACGACGAGCACGACCTGCTCGTCGTAGACTCCGCGCAACTCGGCGGCCAGCCGGTGCGCGAGACCGTCGTCCCCGCACACCACCATCGGCGCCGACGTGCCACCTGAACCGCCCTGGTACGGAACGCTGTTCGCCACGAGGGAAAAGACTGCCCCAAGAAGGCGGCCGGTTCCAGTGATCACTTGAACGGCCCCACCCGCGGCCGCGTACCGCACAGCAGCCGCACCCAGCCGGAGGTACCCCACCCGTGGCCATCACCGAAGACGCCCCGCCCGGTACCGAGCCACCCGCTGAACGGTCCCGTGGTACCGGTACCCGGCTCAGCTCTCCCCTGGTCCTGACCCTGGTGCTGCTGCTCGCCGTCCTCGCCCAGGCGCCGATCCGGGGCGCGCTCGGCACCCCCGTGATGCAGAGCTGGACCACGGTGTTCGTCGCCGTCACCGTGCAGGCGCTGCCCTTCCTGGTCCTCGGGGTGCTGCTCTCGGCCGCCATCGCCGTCTTCGTTCCGCCCGCCTTCTTCGCCCGCGCGCTGCCCGGCCGGCCCGCGCTCGCGGTACCGGTCGCGGGGCTGGCGGGCGCGGTGCTGCCAGGGTGCGAGTGCGCGTCGGTGCCGGTGGCGGGCGCGTTGGTACGGCGGGGCGTGACCCCGGCGGCCGCGCTGGCGTTCCTGCTGTCCGCGCCCGCGATCAACCCGATCGTGCTCACCGCCACGGCCGTCGCCTTCCCGAACAACCCCGAGATGGTCCTCGCCCGGTTCGCCGCGAGCCTGCTGGTCGCCTGCGCGATGGGCTGGCTGTGGCAGCGGCTCGGCCGCGCC
>NZ_WWKH01001043.1:0-9840 GCF_009865595.1 Streptomyces sp. SID1328
CCGCCCGCCGGCCGGCCGCGGACAGTGACAGCGCCCGCATGATGGACCTGGTCGAACGCGCCCAGGCAGGTGAGGCGGACGCGTTCGGCCGCCTCTACGACCAGTACAGCGACACCGTGTACCGGTACATCTACTACCGGGTCGGCGGCAAGGCCACGGCCGAGGACCTGACGAGCGAGACCTTTCTGCGCGCCCTGCGCCGGATCGGCACCTTCACCTGGCAGGGCCGCGACTTCGGCGCCTGGCTGGTGACGATCGCCCGCAACCTGGTCGCCGACCACTTCAAGTCCAGCCGCTTCCGGCTGGAGGTCACCACCGGCGAGATGCTCGACGCCAACGAGGTCGCGCGCTCCCCCGAGGACTCCGTCCTGGAGTCGCTCTCCAACGCCGCACTGCTGGACGCGGTGCGCCGGCTCAACCCCCAGCAGCAGGAGTGCGTGACGCTCCGCTTCCTCCAGGGCCTGTCGGTCGCCGAGACCGCGCGGGTGATGGGCAAGAACGAGGGCGCCATCAAGACCCTCCAGTACCGGGCCGTGCGCACGCTCGCCCGGCTCCTCCCGGAAGACGCCCGCTGAGGCCGCCCACCCCGCGACGCAGAGCGACATCCAACTCACCCTTGGTGAAAGTGAGTTGGTTTTGCGATCCGGCGGCCCGACGTCCGTAACCCAAGTGCCGAGCCGCTCGTTGTGCGGGATACAGGCTCCCTGTGAGTCGACCGTCATGACGAGAGGAGGTGCCGCCAGTGATTGCGAACGTATCGGCGCACCGGCGGGCGAACGCCTTCGCCCAGGCCCTGGAGGAGCAGTCCGACCGGGACACGGCGGCCGAGCACGCACACCGGGCGGAACCACCGCCCGCCGAGGGCAGATCCGATCAGGGCGAGCTGCTGGCCCTGGCGGAAGGACTCGGTGAGCTGCCCAGGCCCCAGCTCGACCCGGAGGTCAAGGTCGTCCAGCGGGCCCAGTTGGTGGCCGCGATGGAGTCCATGGTCCAGGAGGGCACCCTGGGCGGAGCGGCTCCGGCGTCGGTACCCGAGCAGCGTTCCCCCGGCCGGGGCGCGCACCGGGCCGGCCCGCTGAGCAAGCTGCGCCCCAGGTCCCGGCTGGCCAAGGGGCTCACCGCGGGCGGACTCAGCGTGGGCGTGGCCGCCGGTGCCTTCGGCGGAGTGGCCGCCGCCAGCTCCGAGGCCCTGCCCGGCGATTCGCTGTACGGGCTGAAGCGCGGCATCGAGGACTTCCAGCTCAACTACCTCAGTCAGGGCGACGGGGAGCGCGGCCAGGCATACCTGGACCACGCCTCCACCCGGCTGAACGAGGCCCGCAGGCTGATGGAGCGCGACCGGAGCGGCCGGCTGGACCACGAGTCCATCGGCGAGATCCGCCGCACCCTCTCCGGCATGCGCAACGACGTCACCGAGGGCCACCGCCTGCTGCACGCGGCCTACGAGGCGGACCCCGACTCCCTCGGCCCGATCCAGGCCCTCTCCGCCTTCTCCCGCTCCCACCGCGAGGTGTGGAGCACGCTGAGCGACCGGCTCCCGGTCCAGCTCGGCGATGTGAAGGACGAGGTCTCCTCGGTCTTCGACGCCATAGACGAAGAGGTCGCCCCGCTGGAGTCGCTGCTGCCCAAGCCGCCCGCCACCAAGGGCGACGACGGTCACAGCGGCGGGCGTCCCGGCGTGGCCCCGTCCGGCTCCGCGAGCGGCCACCGGTCCGGCTCCCCGAGCACCGGTGACACCCCGTCGGCGGGCAAGGACCGGGACAGCAGCCCCGGCACCCCGAGCGGCTCGGCCACCAAAGACAGCGACGACGGACTCCTCGGCGGCGACACCGGCGGTCTGCTGGACCCCCCGAAGACCGGTGGCTCCGAGGGCGGTTCGCCGTCCGCGGGCAAGTCGTCCGGCCCGGCGGGCAAGCCGGACGTCACCCTGCCGCCGCTCCTGCCGGGTCTCCTGCCCGGCCTGGGCATCGACAGCAAGGACGCCGAGTAGCCCGTAGCGCGTACGAGAGCGGGGCGCCCCTTTTCCGAGCAGGGGCGCCCCGCTTTCACGTACGCCTTGCGCACGGCCTTCGGAAGACCTCTGGGAAAGAACTCAGAAGAACACCGAACGCCGCTGCACCAGCAGCTTGTACAGCGTGTGCTGGATCTGCTCGCGCACCTGGTCCGTGAGGTTGAACATCAGCATCGGGTCCTCGGCCGCCTCCGGCGGATACCCGTCCGTGGGGATCGGCTCGCCGAACTGGATGGTCCACTTCGTCGGCAGCGGGACCACCCCGAGCGGCCCGAGCCAGGGGAAGGTCGGCGTCAGCGGGAAGTACGGGAAACCCAGCAGCCGTGCCAGCGTCTTGGCGTTGCCGATCATCGGGTAGATCTCCTCGGCGCCGACGATCGAGCACGGGACGATCGGCACCCCCTGCCTGAGCGCGGTGGAGACGAACCCGCCCCGGCCGAACCGCTGGAGCTTGTACCGCTCCCCGAACGGCTTGCCGATCCCCTTGAACCCCTCCGGCATCACCCCGACCAGCTCGCCCTGGCCCAGCAGCCGTTCGGCGTCCTCGGCGCAGGCGAGGGTGTGACCGAGCTTGCGGGCCAGCTCGTTGACGACCGGCAGCACGAACACCAGGTCGGCCGCGAGCAGCCGCAGATGCCGGCCGGCCGGATGCCGGTCGTGCACGGCGACCTGCATCATCAGCCCGTCCAGCGGCAGCGTCCCGGAGTGGTTGGCGACGATCAGCGCCCCGCCCTCGGCCGGGATGTTCTCGATGCCCTTCACCTCGACCCGGAAGTACTTCTCGTACACCGGGCGCAGCAGGGACATCAGGACCTGGTCGGTCAGCTCCTCGTCGTACCCGAAGTCGTCGACCTCGTAGTCCCCGGTGAGCCGGCGGCGCAGGAAGGCGAGGCCGCGCGCGACCCGCTGCTCCAGGGCGTCGGCCGCCTCCCGCGCGCGCTCCTCGGCCGGGGGCTTCTCGTCACGGGCGTCCCCTCTGGTGGGCAGAGGCTGGACCGCGCCGGGCCGGCCGCCCGTGCTCCGGCGGCGCTGCGGCCGCTGCCCCGCGCCCCCGCGGGACCGGTCGTCGTCGAACGGAATGACCTTGGCGTCCGCCATCGTTGCCGCTCTCCTCAGTTGGCGCCGGGCTGCGGGACACGGGCGCCGCTCCCGGCGGTCAGCACGGCGACCCGGTCGACGGCCTCCGCGAGCGTCTCGGGCGGCAGCAGCCCGGGACCCTGTCCGCGCGCGAAGTCCGCGAACGTCTCCGCCGTCGTGTACGTGGGCACGAACCCGAGGGTGTCGCGCATCTGGCCGGTGTCGACCACCCGGCCGTGGGTGAGCAGCCGGATCTGCTCGGGTGAGAAGTCCGTCATACCGAGCGTACGCACCAGCGACCCGGCCCAGGTGACCGCGGGCAGCAGCAGTGGCACGGTGGGCCGGCCTAGCCGGCGGGAGCACTGCGAGAGCAGCAGCACCCCGTCGCCCGCGATGTTGAAGGTGCCGCTGTTGAGGGTGCCCCGGCGCGGCTCGTGCGAGGCGATCCGCAGCACCTCGATCACGTCGTCCTCGTGCACGAACTGCAGCCGGGGGTCGTAGCCCAGCACGGTCGGCAGCACGGGCAGCGCGAAGTAGGAGGCGAGCGGGGTGTCCGGGGTGGGCCCGAGGATATTGGCGAACCGCAGCACGCACACCGCGACATCGGGGCGGCGCCGGGCGAACCCGCGTACGTACCCCTCGACCTCGACGGCGTCCTTGGCGAAGCCGCCGCTGGGCAGCGACTTGGCGGGGGTGGTCTCGGTGAAGACGGCCGGGTCGCGCGGGGCGGAGCCGTAGACATTGGTGCTGGACTTCACCACCAGCCGCTTGACGGCGGGCGACTTCTGGCACGCGCCGAGCAGCTGCATGGTGCCGATGACATTGGTCTCCTTGACCGTGGCCCGGCTGCCGCCGCCCAGCGCGGTACCGGTCACGTCCATGTGGACGACCGTGTCGGCGCCGGTCTCCGCGAGCACGCGGGCGACGGTCGGCTGCCGGATGTCGGCCTGGATGAACTCCGCCCCGCCGAGGTCGTGCGCGGGCGGCACGGCGTCCAGGGCGATCACCCGGTCGACCTCCGGGTCCCGCTGGACGCGCCGCACGAACCGGCCGCCGAGCTGCCGGGCGGCTCCGGTGACGAGCACGACCTTTCCCAAGACCAGCGCCTCTCTTCCGACCTCGCGGGAGCGCGCACGAGGACCGCGTCCTCGTCCGCGTTCCCCGTGTGCGGCCAACCTATCGGGTCACTGTCACCAGGAGGTGACCCGGACATGCCGGTGGCCCCCAGTCCGTGTCGGACTGGGGGCCACCGGGGACGCGTCTTCGCGCGGTGCCGCTTACTTCTTGTTGCGGCGCTGAACGCGCGTGCGCTTGAGCAGCTTGCGGTGCTTCTTCTTGGCCATCCGCTTACGCCGCTTCTTGATAACAGAGCCCACGACTACCCTCGCTCACTTCTCATGACTCGGTTGCTGGGCGCCATGGGCCCATACGACCTACGAGGGGTCAGCCTACCCGCCCGAGCGCCGTGGTCGTAATCGAGGGCTTGTTCCGGGATCTTCCGGACCGCCGTCAGGCCGTTTCCACCCCCACGTAGCTCTCCCGGAGGTACTCGTGAACCGCTTGCTCGGGGACACGGAAGGACCGCCCCACCCTGATCGCGGGCAGATGACCGCTGTGCACCAAGCGGTACACGGTCATCTTGGACACTCGCATCACCGAGGCGACCTCCGCCACGGTGAGGAACTGGACCTCGTTCAACGGCCTCTCGCCTGCACCAGCCATGACACACCTGAACCTTCCGCACTCGACGGCCACCGGCTTCCCCTTCCGGTGACTCTTCGTCGTTGCGTGCTCACTCCCCAGACTAGGGGCGGGTGATGCGAATGGGGAAGAGGTGTCCCCATCGGCGGCCTACTGTGACAGACACGCTCGTTTGAGTACGTAGCGGGTGAGCGGGCGGTAGTGACCAGACCGTACGGCGTCGTCAAGCGGAACGACCACGGACACCGTTCCCTCGGCCTCGCCGACGAAGGGCGCGGGGTCGTCGGAGTCGGCCAGACCGATCGCCTCGAACCCCAACTGACCTGCGCCGCAGACCCATCCGTGATCTCCGACGACCAGTCCGGGCAGGGGCCCGCCGGACTCCGCGGCGGCCGCCAGCGCGAGCCGAACCGGGAGCGGGGAATGGCTGTGCGCACCCGGCTCACCACCCCGGCGCCCGCTCGCCGGTTCCCGCACCAGGGCAACCCCACGTACGTAGTCGAGGTGGTGCGTGCGTAGACCGAACCGGGTCAATATGTCGACACAGCGACCCTGCGCGGGGGTGAGAATCTCACATCCCGCCGCCGACACGGCGTCCGCGAGCGCGGCGTAGAACCCCAGGAGCTGCCGGGGGTGCCCGGTACCGAACAGCACCGGCACCCCCCGCCGGGCCGCGCCGGCGATCGCCAGCGCGAAGGCGTCCAGCGCGGCCAGCGTCCGCTCCGGATCGATCACGTCCCGGCCCGAAGTATGCAGTGGATCGGCCGAGACCCCGCACCGGTCCGCCATCAGACCGAGCAGTTCCCGCTGCCCCCAGGACCGTTCGGGATCGATCCCGATCAGCGCGCGGGGGTCGCGCGCGGCGAACAGCCGGTAGTTGCGCAGGCTGTCCTCCCGCGCGGTGGCGACCTCCCCGGCGAGACGGGCGGCGAGCAGGTGCGCGCGCAGGGCACCGGTGTCCAACACGGGTGCGATCGTGGCCCACCGGGCGGGCGACCGGAGGGGGAACGGGGAAAGACCGCACGGTTGGCGTAACGGCCACTCGCCCCGCCCCGCTCAGGCCAGCAGACCCCGCAGCGGGAACGCCGAGCGCCGGGTGGCCAGTACCGCCTGGTCGAGCCGGTCGGCCGGGTCGTATCCCGACTCCCAGGGCGCCCAGCTCACCGGCCAGCGGCCGTCGGTCATCCGCTGCGGCCCCAGCTGCCGGGTGCGTGCGTACACTTCCTGCCGCCAGCCCTCGGGGATCACCGTCTCCGGCGCGATCTCCCGCCCGGCCGCGATGCCCACGAGATGCGTCCACGATCTCGGCACCACGTCGACCACCGCGTACCCGCCGCCGCCCAGCGCCAGCCACCTGCCGTCCGCGTAGGTGTGAGCCAGCTCGTGGCAGGCCACCTGCACCGCCCGCTGCGCGTCCAGCGAGACCGCGAGATGCGCGAGCGGGTCCTCGAAGTGCGTGTCCGCCCCGTGCTGCGACACCAGCACCTGGGGCCGGAACTCCGCCAGCAGCTCCGGGACCACCGCGTGGAACGCCCGCAGCCACCCGGCGTCCCCGGTCCCGGCGGGCAGCGCCACGTTCACCGCCGCCCCCTCCCCGGCGCCCGCGCCCGTCTCCTGCGGCCACCCGGTCGCCGGGAACAGGGTGCGGGGGTGCTCGTGCAGCGAGATGGTGAGCACCCGGGGGTCCTCCCAGAACGCCGCCTGCACCCCGTCCCCGTGATGCACGTCCACGTCCACATAGGCGACCCGCTCCACGCCCAGCTCCAGCAGCCGGGCGATGGCCAGCGCGGCGTCGTTGTACACGCAGAACCCGGACGCCCCGCCCGGCATCGCGTGGTGCAGCCCGCCCGCGAAGTTCACCGCGTGGTCGGCGTCCCCCCGCCACACCGCCTCGGCCGCCGCCACCGACTGGCCGGCGATCAGCGCGGACACCTCGTGCATCCCGGCGAACGCCGGATCGTCCACCGTCCCGAGACCGTACGACCCGTCCGCCGCGCGCGGGTCCGCCGACGCGGTCCGCACCGCGTCGATGTAGTCCTCCCGGTGCACCAGCCGCAGCGTCGACTCCCCGGCCGGCTTGGCCGCGACGATCTCCAGCTCCCGGTCCAGGCCGAGGGCCGCCACCAGCTTCCGGGTCAGCTCCAGCCGCACCGGAGCCATCGGATGGTCCGGGCCGAAGTCATAGCCCGTTACTGCCTCGTCCCACATCAACTGTGCGCGGCCGCTCATGCCCGCCACCGTATCGGTCGCCCCCGGAGGCGAACGACCGGGCGTACACCGTCGTCACCAGCACGAGTGCCATCGGTACGAGCATCGCGCCCCGGTAGCTCCAGGCGTCCCCGAGCGCCCCCACCAACGGCGAACCGACCAGGAAACCGACGTAGTTGAAGATGTTGAGCCGCGCCACCGCCGCGTCCGACGCCCCCGGGAACAGCCGACCCGCCGCCGCGAACGTCTGCGGCACCAGCACGCACAGCCCGATCCCCAGCAGGGTGAACCCGAGCATCCCCACCCACGCGCCCGGCGCCATCGCCACCACCCCGAACCCGCAGGCCGCCACCAGCGCCCCCAGCCGCACCACCGCCACGGCCCCGAACCGCCGCACCCCGAGATCCCCGCCGGCCCGCCCCACCAGCGTGGTCACCATGTACACGTTGTAGGGAACGGTCGCCAGCTGCTCCGACCCGCCCAGCACGTCCTTGACGTACTTCGCGCTCCAGTTGGAGACCGTCGAGTCCCCGATGTACGCGAACGTCATCACCAGACACAGCGGCAGCAGCAACCGGAAGGCGACCCCCTTGGTCTCGCCCGCTTCCGCCGGCTCCGCCTCGCCGTCGACGTACCAACGGCTCCCCACCAACACGGCCGGCAACAGCACGACCACGACCGGCAGATACGACATCCACAGCGTCAACTCCTCGTGCGCGCCCACCCATGCGAGCGACGCCCCGAGGATTCCGCCCAGGCTGTACGCCGCGTGGAAGCTGAGCATGATGCTGCGTCCGTACGCCCGCTGCAGGCTCACCCCGAGCATGTTCATGGAGGCGTCCAGCATCCCCACGGACAGCCCGAAAACCCCCAGGACGACGGCCAGCTCGGCCACTTGATCCCCGGCACCGACACCGAGCAGCGCCAGCAGCACCACCGGCTGGGACCACCGCAGCAGCCGGCTGGGCCGCACCCGGCGCACCAGCCGCTCGGTCGTCACGCTGCCGGCCCCGGCCAGAATCGGCACGGCCGCCAGGAACACCGGCAGCAGCCCGTCCGACACCCCGTACCGGTCCTGCATGGCCGGGATGCGCGTCACCAGCAGGGCGAAGGCGACGCCCTGCACGAAGAAACCGAACGCCAGCGAGGCCCTGCCCCGCCGCATCACGTCAGTCATGGCGGCGAGCGTAGGGCCCCGGGCGGTGTGCTGAACAGATCCGGCCAAAGTTGAGTTCTGCTCATCTTCGGCCGGTGCGGGTCGGGCCGGGTTAGGCTGCGGCGGCGAGCTTGGTACGGCTGTCCTGGGCCGGCCCGGCGGGCTCCACGGGGTCACCGTGCTTCCCGGCGGTCTCCTCGCTCAGCAGGCACTCCATCGGCACGACCGCGACCGCGCCGCTGATCACAAAGGTCCCCACCATCACCACGGCCATCAACACCCCACCGAGCCACACCATGGTGTCGACCGGAATGGTGTACGCCCCCACCACACGCGCCACGCACTCGATGAGCAGCGCCACCCCCCACACGAGGGAGAACACCCGCTCCTTGCGCCGGAAGTCGGCGGACCCGGCCGCCGTCCCGGTGGTGAGCCGCTGCCAGGCTCCCTCCCTGGCGGGGTCCCCCTTCACCAGGAACGGCTTCATCCCCTCGGTCATCATCGGCCGCCCCAGTGCCACGGAGACCAGGATGCCGAGGGCGACCGTGCTGCTGACCGCCCCGTCCTTGGCGAGCATCAGCCGCGGGTCCCCGGAGACGAAGCTGAGCGCCAGGCCGGCCACGTTCACGGTCAGGATGAGCAGCGCGAGCCCATTGGCGGACCGCTTCCGCGCCAGGCTCCACACCGTGCGCAGCGCGGGCCCGACACTGCTCCAGGCGAGCGCGGCGAACGTGCTCATCCCGAATGCTTCCTTGAAGACGTAGTACGAGCCGAGCGGCAGCGCCACGTCGATGAGGAGCGGCTTGAAGTTCTCCAGCGCGCTCGGCGGGCGATGCTGGTCCTGGCGCCGGCTGTCCTGGCCCTGGTTCCCCGTGTTCTTCGTCATGCCCTCAGCTTGGCGGCCGAGGGGGCCCGGCCGACAGAAACGAACGTCCACAGGTCGGCATGACATCCGTCAGGTCCGCCCGATGGCCGCGGTCACACCAGCAGGTCAGCCAACTCGCCCATGCAGGAGAAGAGTTGAGTGGCGTCCGCGAGCTTCTCCGGCGGGGTCATCGCGGTGAACCCGTACACGTCCATCCCGGCCGCCCGAGCCGCCTGTACCCCCAGCGGAGAGTCCTCCACGACGAGGCATCGCTCGGGGGCGACCCCCATCCGCTCGGCCGCGTACAGGAACAGGTCGGGAGCGGGCTTGCCCCGGCCGACGTCCTGCGAGCTGAAGATACGGTCGTCGTCGAACCACCGGTCCAGCCCGGTCACCCGGTGCCCGACCCGAATCCGCTCATGACTCCCGGAGGAGGCCACGCAGTAGGGCACCCCGCCGGCGGTCAGCTTCTCCAGCACCCCTTCGACGCCGGCCACGGGCCGCAGCTCCTCCTCGAACGCCGCGAACACCCTCGCGTGAAAGACGTCGTCGAAGTCCACGGGCAGCCTCTCCCCGGTCCGCTCCAGCACGATGTCGTGCACGCGGTGCATGGCGGAGCCCATGTAGTCCCGTATCGACTCGTCGTAGGTCGTCGGGTGCCCCAGCTCGGTCAGATAGGCGGCGAGATGCCGATTGGAGATGGGCTCACTGTCCACCAGGACGCCGTCGTTGTCGAAGAGGATGAGGTCGTAGCGCATACCTCTGACCCTAAATGACCCTGAACGCAGAAAACCCCCGCACCAAAGGTGCGGGGGTTTCCCT
>NZ_WWKH01001044.1:0-7034 GCF_009865595.1 Streptomyces sp. SID1328
GCGCCCGTGGCGCCGTCAGCGCGGCGGCGACGGCAGGCGGGGGACGTCGGTGGGGGAGAGGTCGGGGCGGGGACGGTGCCAGCGTGCGGGGTGGCGCCACCGGCCGGAGGCGTCACGGGCGACGTCGACGCCGACTTCTACCACCAGATCGGGTTCCACCAGCGTGACGTCCAGCTGCTCCCGGCTGCCCCACCCGGCGGAGAAGGACCATCCCGTCCACGGGTGCCCGCTTCGCCCGGCTGCGAGCAGGTCGGCGAGTGCAGCGCTCGCCTTGCGGGCGAGGGTGGTGCGGCCGACGTACTGCAGGCGGCCTTCGTCGTCGAACCGGCCGAGCAGCAATGTCCGCGGGGCGGCCAGGGATCCGGTGACCGCGCTGGCTTTGTTGGTGGGTTTGAAGTACGTCTGATGCTCAGCGACAGGAACGCTCGGTTCCACGGGAGAGTGATGTCGCTGAGTTTCGAGAACACCTCGTTGCTTGCTTCGGGACCATGGTTGTGCTCTGCACGACGAGGGGGCCCAGGTGTTGCCGAAGTCCAAGGTCGATCTGTACGCGGCGATCCGCCGTGACGCCAAGGGCGGCATGTCGTTGCGGGCGCTCATGCGGCAGTACGGCGTCGGCTACGAGACGGTGCAGAAGGCCCTGATCTCGGCGTTGCCGGAACCGCGGAAGAAGATGGAGCCGCGGGAGACACGGCTGGACCCCTACAAGCCGGTGATCGACGGCATCCTCACAGCCGATCTGACCGCGCCGAGGAAGCAGCGGCATACCGTCACGCGAATCTTTGACCGACTGCTGGACGAGCACGGCGCCTGCGGGCAACTGCGCGAGGGCCGCCGCCCGGATCTCGGGGAACGAGCCGGTCATGTCCGTGCCCTGCCTCGAGCGCAGCAGCAGCCGCCCGTCTGCATACACGGCGAGCTGGGCGCGGTATCCGTCCCACTTCGGCTCCGCTGCCCATCGGGCAGGCACGTCAGGTCTGTCCACGGCAACGGTCAGCATTGGCCCGGGCAGGCTCCAGGTCACCGTCGATGCCTTCCACCGGCGACTGGCCGCCGTTTGGGTGCCTTCTGCCGTGGTTCGACCGGGCGAAGGGACTCGCCAAGACAGCGGCTGCAGACACTGACATCATGAGCGAGAGCAGCGAGAAGGTTCATCACCCCGGTGAGATCGTCCCGCAGTCAGGGATCTACGAATGCGACTGCGGCCAGGGGCATGGGTACAGCACTGACGTGAAGGGGCACCGGTTCCCGCCACTGCACGAGGCCTGCAGCGGCAGCGGCTGGAAGTTGAAAGCCGCCACCGCCCATCCCGGGCCCTGAGCGACCGGGCCGTTCCAGGCGCATGGTGCCGGGCGGCGTGGTGGGGAGGACCGCAAGCCGGGCACGGGACGCAGGCTGTCGGGGGGCCGGCCCGTGTCTAAGCCGATGATGCCGCGATCCGTGTCCGGCCGGCAGCGAGAGCAGGCGCTGGTGCCGTCGGCGAGGAGACGGAACGGCGGACTTCGTCCCACTCGACGGGCCGGCGTCGTTTGCCCGCCATGTAGCAGCTTCCCCGGTGGACCTGCGTTGGCGGCCGGCCGACACCAATTCCGAGTTCGACGACCCACTCGGGCGGCTTGGGCTTCGTCCGTCGGCCGTGGTCCTGCTCGGCCTGTCGCTTGAGAAGCAGTTCGATCTTGCGGTCGATGCGGGCCAGCCACATCGCATGCCACACCCGCAGGATGCGCAGCCGCTCCAGGTCCGGCGGCAGACTATCGAACAGGCTATCGATTGTAGATCCAAGATCGCGTCCGTCGCACTCGCGTGTTCGATTTCTCGTTCGATAACGTGGAAGACGGGGGGTGACCACGGTGAACAACGAGACGACGCAGGCCACGCAGCCGACAGTCATGTGCGCTGCCCGGACCGCCTGCCGGAGGAGCTCTACCGGCAGTGCTCGAGCTGCTGGTCGACCTCTCCCCGGTCGTTCAGGCTCTGCCCCCTTCCTGCGCGCTGATGGAACTCAAAGGGGCCCTGCGCTACCACGGCACCGACGCCGCCCACCTGGGCGAGATGCTCAGGGTCAGGTCCATCTCCCGCCTGGGCGTCGACGTCCGCGTCGGCATCGGCCCCGCCATCACGGTCGCCGCGACCGCCTCCGGTCAGCTCCCCGGCCCGGGAGGCGTCCTCGCCATCCCCCCGACCAGCTCGCCGACTGGCTCGGGCCGCTCCCCGTGGAGGCCCTGCACGGCATCGGGCCGCGCCAGACTGCTGTCCTTCGGGACTACGGCATCCACTGCGTCGGGCTGCTCGCTGGCGTCTCACCCGCCACCGTGCAGCGCCTGCTCGGCAAGAAGGCCGGCCGTCTCGCCACCGACCGCGCCCGGGGCATCGACCCGCGTCCCGTCGTCCCACGCGCACTGCCGGCCTCCTTCACCATGCGGCACCGCTTCGGCCGCGACACCCTGGACGGAGCCGCTGTCCGAGCCGCCCTGCTCGACCTCGTCGTCCAGCTCGCCCTCACGCTGCGCCGTCGCGGCCAGGCCGCCCAGGCACTCACCCTGACTCTGCGGTTCGCCGGTGGCACCACCTGGGAGAAGACTCGCCCCTGAAGGAGGCCTCCGCGCACGACGAAGATCTGCGCAGCCTCGCCTACCTGCTGATGGATGCCGCCGGCCTGCAACGCACCCGGCTGACCGGCATATCCCTCAGGGGTGAGGACCTCATCGACGCCGACCAGGTCGCCCAGCAGATCAGCCTGGATCAGGCACGCGAATCCCGGCTCGTGGCCGAAGAAGCCATGGACCGAATCCGTGCCAAGTTCGGCCCCGGCGCGGTCGGCCCCGCCGCCACCGCCCCTTTCCACCGCGCGTCATGACGCGACACCGTCGTCCGGCGGTGTCCTGCGGCGATGTCGGCGCCGGATGCGCGCAGCGTCGAACCGTTACGCCGGTAGTACCGCGGGAGTGAGGACCGGCTTGGCCAAGAGCCCAGGTCGCCCCCTCCGAGCATTAATCGCGAAGATCCGAGTAGTCCGATTCGGCGTACCGGGGGCGGTGCTAGCAGTAATGTGAAATGACCGAGGGAATGGCACGTCCGGGGGTGGGCATGGACCAGATAGCGGTGGAACTGCTGACAAGACTCGCCACGGGGGCTGCGGGTGAGATCGGTAATCGGATCTGGGCCGGTCTGTCGGCCTTGGTTCGGCGTCCGTTCCGTCGCGGTGATGGTGGGTCAACCCCCGAGCTGAGCTCCGGTGAGTCAGAGTTGATGGCCCTGGAACGTGAGCCTGGAACACCCGAGCGGGCACAGCACCTGAGCACCGCGCTGGCGGTGCGCTCCGCGCTGGACGCGGACTTCCGCAGTGCCCTCCAGCAGTGGCACGAGCAGGCGAAGGTGCGGCTCACGCAGGCCGGTACCGACGCGACGGGCAACCAGATCTCCGGCGGCACCTTCAACGCCCCGGTCCAGCAGGGCCGGGACTTCTCGAACGTCTCCTTCAACCCCTCGCCTCCACCGCCCGCCAGTCCGTCGACGGACTGACCGGACGCGGGAGCCGAAAGGTTGGACATCGATGGAGCGATGGCGACGCCTGCTCCGGGCGTGGCACGGGCGCCCGGCGGGGCCCACCGTCAACAGGATCAGTGGGGGTGAGTTCCACGCTCCGGTGATCCAGGCCGAGATGGCGAAGGTGACCTTCCGTAATCTTCGCCCCGGACCACGTGAATGGGCGCTGGAACTCGCCGCGCAGGTGTTCCGGTTGGAGGGCGCCGAGTGCCGCCGCCTGCTTGGGCATGCCGACAAGCGGTTGAACCTGGGGTACACCCGCGTCGCCCAACCCGGCCGGGAGGCGAGCAATGCGGGACCGACCGGTCGGCAGACGGCCGACGCGGAGGGTGTCGCGGACATCGTCCGTTACTACCGTCGACTCGACCCGGGTCGACTGGTCATCACCGGTGCCGCCGGAGCGGGCAAGACGGTCCTCGCGATGGAGCTCATGATCGCGCTGCTCGAACGGCGCGAGGCGGATGACCCCGTACCGGTACGCATCCCTCTCGCCGACTGGCCGTCCGGAGTGGGACTCACCGACTTCGTGAAGGACGTGCTGCACAAGACGTACCGCTGGTCCGAACGTAGGGCGCGGCGCCTTGTTGAAAGCGGCTGGGTGCTACCCGTACTCGACGGTCTGGACGAGATGGACCCGCCCCGAGCGAACGGCAAGCCCGATCCGGCCGCACTCCGCGCCCGGGCGGCCCTGCGCGCGATCAACGCCTACCACCGGGGTCTGCGGCCCGGCCCGGTCATCCTCACCTGCCGTGACGACGCCTACAATGTGCTTGCCGCGGGCCGGGGCTCCGCGGAGTCCAGCCGACTGCTCGACGCCGCGCAGGTCTAGGTGGACAGAGTTCAGCGCGCCACCGCCCTCGCCTACCTCACCGAGCGCGCCGCCGACCAGGCGCGCTGGCGCAAGCTGCTCGCCTACCTAGAACAGCAGCCCGACTCACCGATCGCCGGTCTCCTCTCCACCCCTTGGCGGCTGTGCCTGGTGGCGACCGTCTACAACACCGACGGCCACCCCGACGAGCTCACCAGGTTCCGCAGGGCCGACAGGCTCGACCGACACCTGCTCTCCCTGTACATCCCCGCCCTGCTGAGGCCGGACCCCGCCCGGCCGGGCAGCGAGCCACCGCGCTACGCCGCGCATGACGTGCACCGCTGGCTTCACCGACTCGCCCGACATCTGCAGACCGGGGGTGACGACGGTGAAGCCCGCACGGTGCTGATCCTGCACGAACTCTGGCGGATGCTGCCAAGAAAGTCACGGC
The DNA here is from genome assembly GCF_009865595.1 of Streptomyces sp. SID1328. NCBI lineage: Bacteria > Bacillati > Actinomycetota > Actinomycetes > Kitasatosporales > Streptomycetaceae > Streptomyces > Streptomyces sp. SID1328. Next base: position 4,806 of record NZ_WWKH01001044.1, read on the forward strand.
TCCTGCAGAACATCATGATCGTGGGAGGCTGGATGGCCGTAGACGCCGCCGTCGGCCTCCTGCCGCTGCACCGTCCGGCAACGGCAGAGATCACGGAGAAGATCCTGGGCTTCGGAGTGCTTGGTCTGCTGGCTGCCTCCACCCGTTTCCGGCGGCAACCACGAAGCCTGGGAGTCGGCGCCATGATGTGGTCTCAGCCGCTGTGGACTGTCCTGCACCTGACGGCGCTGGGCGGTCTCACCCTCTTCATGCAAGTCCACGACTGGCACTACGGACTGTCCTCCACCGCCCTCCTCCCGCTGTTCGTACTCGTGGTGGGCACCTACGTCCCTCCTTCGCACCCCGCCCGTTCCCCACGCAGCGTGCTGCGCGACGATCTGGTGGCAGGGGTGGTCACCGGCATGCTGCTCGGCGCTGTCTCACCTTTCGGGCAGCGCCACGACACCCATGATCTCGTCATGCTCGCCGTGGCTGAGGGTGCGCTCATCACCGTGAGTTTCACCGGCGGCCTGGCACAACTGCACCTGGCCTTCGTCGTGACGGCCTGCCGGGTACTTCCCTTCCGCCTCGGCACCTTCCTGGACTGGGCCACCGATCTCGGCCTCCTGCGCTTGGCCGGCCCCGCCTACCAATTCCGCCATCGCGAACTCCAGGACTGGCTGGCCACCAACCCGCTGCCCCCGGGCACGGGTTGATCCCTACGATTCGGTGGTCGCGTGCGTCCGAGTGCGGCTTCGGTGAGGGGTCCCGCCGAGAGCGGTGGGCTTCGGGGCCTGGTACCCGCTCCGGTGCGGTCGGGGGTGCGGTTCATGTACGGCTCGTGTGCGGTGCGGGGGAGGGTCGGGGTACGTGCCGGGGGTGCGGCGGCATGTGAGGGCGCCGCCGGCAGGACGAAGCGCGGCGGCCAGTGGGTGGACGGGCAGAGCGGCCGGGCGGGTCCGTACCGTGGTCCCGTCAGGCCGGGCACCTGGACCGTGGTCCCGTCGTAGGGCTGCCGTGCTGCGTCGCTCTATCTACCGTCGTTCGGCCTTTGCCGCCTCCGGTACTGCCTCGTGCTGCTGTCGGCGGGACCATGGTCCGGCACGGCGGCGAGGCGGCACGGCCGTCGGCACCATGGGGGGCCGGTGAGCGGCTGGACGGGCTGCGATCCATGGTGACGTGCTCCTTGAAGGCCGAGTGTCGGCGCCTGCTAGGAAGCCTATGGAACACAGAGTGAGGGGCTCGGCTTGCGACGCGCTCACGACCGTCGGCACCGCCCGGATGCTCGCATTTCGCTCGACGGCAAGGTCGTGTGGTCAACGGTCAATTCCGAACCCAGTCCACAGCGCACACTCCGCCGGACTACCCCTCCCCGTCACCTCCCTGCATCTGCTGTGGATCGCCAGCGGCTCGATACTGCTGCTGATGAGCTTCCTGTTCGGCGGCTTCGGCGCACGGACGACCTGGATCCTGTGGGGCGCCGCCACCGTCGTCATGGTCTGGTCGGGCACCCCTGGGCCCGCCCGCCAGGTGGCAGCCGGCCTTGCCACGGTCGCATGGGGACTGGCATCGATCCCGGCGATGCGCGGCCTGAACCTGCGAGCGAGTACGTCGCAAAGTGTGTTCGTCTCGAAGGACTCCTAGGCAGTTTCGTTTGGATCATCGGGCGGACTAGAGGAAGATGCCCGCCATGTGGAGTCCGGCCAGGTAGATGGTGGCGGTCTTCTCGTAGCGGGTGGCGATGCCACGCCACTGCTTCAGGCGGTTGATGCACCGCTCGACGGTGTTGCGCTGCTTGTAGGTCTCGCGGTCGAATGCTGGTGGCCTGCCGCCTCGGCTGCCCCGACGGAGCCGGTGGCTGCGCTGGTCTGCGGGGACGGGGATCACGGCCCGGATGCCGCGCTTGCGCAGGTGCTCGCGGATCGCGCGCGAGGAGTACGCCTTGTCGGCCAGGACCACATCCGGCCTGGTGCGAGGTCGGCCTCGCGGACGGGGGACGCGTAGGCGGGCCATGACCTCGGTGAAGGCAGGTGCATCACCGGCCTGGCCTGCGGTGAGTACGAACGCCAGGGGCCGGCAGCGGGCATCGGCGGCGAGGTGGATCTTTGTGGTCAGTCCACCGCGGGAGCGGCCGATGGCGTGGTCGCCGGGTTCATCTGCCGGGGCCCCTTTTTGCGGGCCCCGGCCGCGTGCTGATGGGCCCGCACGATCGTGGAGTCCACCGAGACGGCCCAGTTGAGGTCCTCTTCC
>NZ_WWKH01001045.1:0-5044 GCF_009865595.1 Streptomyces sp. SID1328
CCCGCGGACGCCACCGCCGTCGAGGAGGCCCCGCCGTCCACCGCCCCCGCGACGACGGCCACCGTTCCCGTGGTCTCCCCCACCCCGGCTTCCACCGATACGCCCACCCGCGGCGGCAAGCGGCACCGGCACCGCTGAGTCCGACGGGCCGTCGGCCCGGCGTCTCCGGGTGACGCCTCCTTGTCCTCTCTCGCCAACCCGATAACAATGCGCATGACAATACGGGCGCCGGAGGCTCTCCGGTCGCCCGCTTCCGCAGAGAGGACCCCCACATGAACAAGCCTCTCCTGGCCGCGCTTTCCGCCGTGGCGCTCGCCGGGTTCGGCGCGACTCCGGCCGTGGCCGCGCCGCACGTCAAGGCGGTGACCGTCGACTTCGCCGGAACGGTGTCGCTCAGCAACTGTTCCGGCTCCGTCGTCCGGCTGCCGAACTCGGCGGACAGCGACCCCGCGCTGGTGCTGAGCAACGGGCACTGCCTGGAGACGGGCTTCCCGCAGCCCGGCCAGGTCATCACCGGCCAGTCCTCCAGCCGCACCTTCGGCCTGCTGAACTCGGCCGGCACCAAGGTCGCCACGCTCCGCGCCAACCAGGTCGTGTACTCGACCATGACCGACACCGACGTCACCCTGTACCGGCTGACCACCAGCTACGCGGCGATTCGGAGCTCGTACGGCATCAACGCGCTGCCGCTGAGCGACACCCACCCGGTGGCCGGCAGCGGCATCAAGGTCGTCTCCGGCTACTGGAAGCGGATCTACTCCTGCAACGCGGACGGGTTCGTGTACCGGCTGAAGGAGGGCGGCTGGACCTGGAAGGACTCGCTGCGCTACACCGCCGCCTGCGACACCATCGGCGGCACCTCCGGCTCCCCGGTGATCGACACCGCCACCGGCAAGGTCGTCGCCGTCAACAACACGGGCAACGAGGACGGCCAGTCCTGCACCGAGAACAACCCGTGCGAGGTCGACCAGAACGGCAAGGTCACGGTCCGTCAGGGCATCAACTACGCCCAGGAGACCTACCAGATACCGGCCTGCTTCACGACCGGCAACAAGCTCAACCTCGCCGCGGCCGGCTGCACGCTGCCCAAGCCCTGACCGCCCCGACCGTCACACCGGGGTACGGCGCACCGACCGGCCCGCCAGCACGTCGGTGCGCCGCCCGTCCTCGATGACGAACCGTCCGTCCACCAGGACGTGCGGAATCCCGGCCGGGAGCGTCCTCGGCTCCGCGAAGGTGGAGCCGGCGGCGACGGTGGCCGGGTCGAACAGCACCAGGTCCGCGCGATAGCCCTCGCGCACCAGGCCCCGGTCCGGCAGCCGCAGCCGGGCCGCGGGCCGCGAGGTCAGCCGGGCCACGCACTCCTCCAGCGACAGCACGCCCAGCTCGCGGACGTACGTGCCGAGATAGCGCGGGAAGGTGCCGTAGGCGCGCGGATGCGGCTTGGTGCCCTGGAGGATGCCGTCCGAGCCGCCGGTGTGCGCGCGGTGCCGCATGATCGCGCGGACGTTCTCCTCGTGGCCGACGTGCTGCAGGATCGTGGTGCCGAGCCGGTCCTCGACCAGCAGGTGCCGTACGGTCTCCCACGGCTCCTCGCCGCGCAGCCCGGCCACCTCCTTCACCGTGCGGCCGACGTACTCGGCCAGCGCCGGGTTGGTCACGCCGGAGATCTCGATCGTCTCCCACTCCGCCGGTACGCCGTGGCAGCCGTCGGAACCGGTGACCTCCAGGTGGTGCCGGACGCGTTCGGCGGTGGCCGGGTCGGTGAGCCGTGCCAGGATCCGCGCCGGGCCGCCCTCGCTCGCCCAACTGGGCAGCAGGGCCGCCAGGGTGGTGGAGCCGGGGGTGTAGGGATAGGTGTCCAGGGTGAGGTCGGCGCCCGCGTCCAGGGCCGCGTCGAGCAGGGCGAGCAGCTCGGGGGCGCGGCCCTCGTTGACGCCGAAGTTCATGGTGGCGTGCGCCAGGTGCAGCGGGCAGCCCGCCTCCCGGGTGAGGGCGACCATCTCGGCGTACGCCTGAAGGGCGCCCGCGCCGTAGGAGCGGTGGTGCGGGCAGTAGTAGCCGCCGTAGGAGGCCACCACCCGGCACAGCTCGGTCAGTTCGGCGTCGCCCGCGTACATGCCGGGGGTGTAGGTGAGGCCGGAGGAGAGGCCGACCGCGCCCTGTTCCAGGCCCTCCGCGACCAGGTTCCGCATCCGGTCCAGCTCGGCCGGGGTCGCCGGGCGGTCCTCCCAGCCGACGACCAGCGCGCGGACCGTGCCCTGCGGGACGAGGTAGGCCGCGTTGACCGCGATGCCCTCGTCCAGCCGGTCGAGGTACTCGCCGACCGAGCGCCAGTCGAAGTCGAGGTCGTCGCCGTAGCCGTTCCAGCCCGTGATGGCCCGGCGGACCTCCTCCAGGGTGCGGTCGTCGACGGGGGCGTACGACAGGCCGTCCTGGCCCAGGACCTCGAGGGTGACGCCCTGGGCGGCCTTGGCGCTGTGGTCGGGGTCGCGCAGCAGGGCCAGGTCGGAGTGGGCGTGCATGTCGATGAAGCCGGGGGAGAGGACCAGGCCCTCCGCGTCCAGCTCGCGCCGGGCGCGCGGGCGCTGACAGCCCGCCGCCGCGGCCTCCTTGACGATGGAGACGATCCGGCCGCGGTCGACCACCACATCGGCGCGGTAGGCGGGCGCCCCGCTGCCGTCGACCACGTCGGCGTCCCGGATGACGAGTTCTTCCATGGCGCTGCCCTCCTAGAAGAACGTACGGATGTACTGCACGACCGTGCCGTCCGCCTCGGCCACCGGGATGAGCTGCCACTTGTCGAAGCTGGTGCAGGGGTGGGACAGACCGAAGCCGATCCAGTCGCCCACCATGACATCGGCCTCCGGTGTGGTGGCCAGCCACATGTGCTGGTCCGACAGGGCGGTCACCGTGATACCGGTGGCCGGGTGCTCGGCGCCGTCCCGGCGTACGACCTGCGCCTCGGGCTTGTCCAGGTCGTAGGCGGCGTCGCGCTTGCCCGCGTTGACGAACGCCTGGCCGGGCTCCGGGCGCGAGACCACCTGCGCCCACAGCCGGAACGCGGGCTCCAGCGCGCCCTCCTGGGGCACCCGGTTGAACGGGGTGATGCGGCGGTAGTGGCCGTCGTCGTGGGAGACGTAGGCGCCCGAGCGGAGCAGCTTCAGCACCGGGCGGGACAGCTCGGGTACCTCGGCGAACACCTCGGCCACCGTGTCGAACCAGGCGCTGCCGCCCGCACTGACCACGATCTCGTCCGCCTCGCCGAAGAGGCCCCCGGCGTCCAGGGCGCCGGCGAGCGCGGTGAGCCGGCGCAGGTAGGCGGCGACCCGCTCGGGATCGGCCTTCGGCACCTCGCCCTCATAGCCCGCCACGCCGACCAGGCGCAGGGTGCCGGTGGCGGCCACGGCGGCGGCGATCTCCGCGCACTCCGCCTCGGTACGGGCACCGGTGCGGGCGCCCTCGCCGGCCGCCAGCTCCACCACCACGTCCAGCGGGCGGGCGGCGCCGGTGAGGGCCGCGTCCATCAGCTCGACCCCGCGCACGGAGTCCACGTAGGTCACGAGGCGGAAGTCCGGGTCGGCGGCCAGCTCGGCGGCGACGCGGCGCAGCGCGGCCGCGTCCACCAGCTCGTTGGCGAGGAAGATCCGCTGGACGCCGAACTCCCGTGCCACCCACACCTGATGAGGTGCCGCGACCGTGATGCCCCAGGCGCCGTGCTCGATCTGCCGGGCGAAGAGCTGAGGTGCCATCGAGGTCTTGCCGTGCGGGGCGAAGGCGAGGCCGTGCCGGGCCGCGTACGTCTCCATGAGCGCGAGGTTGTGCGCCAGGCGCTCGGCGGACAGGGCGAGGACGGGAGTGGCGAAGCCGCCGGTGAACAGATTGCGGCGCTCGGCGGCCAGCTCGCCCACCGTCAGCCCGGCGGCGTCCGGCGGAAGGCCCTTGAAACGGTGGTCGACCCGTTCCCCGGCGAGCTCGGCCAGGGCGTCGGAACCGGTCTCATGGGCCATACGAGCCTCCTGATCAGCGTCGTTGCACTCTCTGCAACGTCCATTGCGTATGTCGCTCCATGCTGTCTAACATCTCGGCCAACACCGGGTCAACGAAGTCGTCACCCCGGACCACCGACGAGGAGCCGAGACCATCGTGACCGCCGACGGACCGTCCAGCGCCGCCCCCGACACCGTGGATGTCGTGGACGTCGTCGCCCTGGGCGAGTCCATGGTCGCCTTCCTCCCCGACCGCCCCGGCCGCCTCGCCGACGTGCCCGCCTTCCAACGGGGCATCGGCGGCGCGGAGTCCAACGTGGTCTGCACCCTCGCCGCCGCCGGGCACCCGGCCCGCTGGGTCGGCCGGGTCGGCGCCGACGGCTTCGGGCAGCACCTGGTGGAGCGGATCGGCTCCTACGGCGTCGACACCGGCGCGGTCCGCGTGGACCCGGACCGGCCCACCGGCGTCTACTTCCGCACCGCCGCCGACCGGGCCACCGACGCCCACGAAGTCGCCTACTACCGCGCCGGATCGGCCGCCTCCGCGATGGCCGTGGACAACACCGACCTCGCCGCGCTGGACGCGGGCCGCGTGCTGCACCTCTCCGGGATCACCGCCGCGCTGTCACCGGGGTGCCGGGAACTGCTGCACATCCTGACCGCGCCGCGCGAGGGGCGCCCGGTGGTGTCCTTCGACGTCAACCACCGCCCCGGCCTGTGGCGTGAGGCCGAGGACGCCCTGGTGCTGCTGGACCTGGCCCGGCGGGCCGACATCGTGTTCGTCGGCACCGACGAGGCCGAGGACGCCTGGGGCACGCGGGGCGGGGTCGAGGCGGTCCGGCGACTGCTGCCGGAACCGCGGGTGCTGGTCGTCAAGGAGGGCCCGCTCGGCGCGACGGTGTTCGCGCGCACGGACACGGGTGAGTCCGCCGTGCACGTGCCCGCCCTCACCGTCGACGTGGTGGCCACCGTCGGCGCGGGCGACGCCTTCGCCGCCGGGTTCCTCTCCGCCACCCTGCGCGGGCTCCCCGTGCGCGACCGGCTGCGGCACGGCC
>NZ_WWKH01001046.1:0-4754 GCF_009865595.1 Streptomyces sp. SID1328
GAAGGTGGTGCCGGCCACGCGCCGGGTCCCGGCGTGTTCCAGGGCGTAGCGCAGAGCGGTGTCGGCGCCGCCGAGCAGCGAGCCGATCAAGCCGACCATGAAGACGCCGGTCAGGCTGTTCCGGTAGCGGCGGTCGGCTGGCACCAGGCCGTCGCTCTCGCCGTCGATCAGGGGCTTGTAGGGCAGCAGCCGGTGCGCGGGCACGAACACCCGGTCGGCGACGACCGTGTTGCTGCCGGTGCCGCGCATCCCGACGAAGTGCCAGGTGTCGCGGACGGTGATGTCGGCGGCCGGCATCAGCGCGAAGTGCGGCTGGAGTCCGGTGCCGGTGTCGGCGAGCAGCAGTCCGCCGATCCACTCCGCGTGCAACGAGCCGGAGGCGTACGGCCATTCACCGCTGACCCGGACCCCGCCGTCCACCGGCTCCACGGTGCGCACGGGGGCGCCCAGGATGAGCGCGGTACGGGCGTCGGGGTCGTCGTCCCAGACCTCGGCGCGGGTGCGCTCGGGGAAGAGGGAGACGACGAAGTTGCCGACGTTGAGCACGCCGGTGACCCAGGACGCGGAGACGCAGCCGCGGCCCAGCTCGGTACATACTTCCAGCAGGGTGCGCACCGAGGTCTCGTGGCCGCCGTTGCTCTCGGGCACCAGCAGCCGGGTCAGTCCGGCGCCGGTGACGCGGGCCATGACCTCGTCGGGCAGCCGCCGGTCGCGGTCGCTGTCGGCGGCGCGTTTCCAGAGTTCCTCGCGAAGGCCGGCGGCCTGGTTCACCAGCTCCGCGGCACGCGCGTCGAGGTTATTGCCTGAACCGCGCAATTTCTTTTTCCTTCCGGATTTTCGGGACGCAGAAAGCCCCGGTGCGGGTGGCGCTCCGGACGATTGGCGGTCCGTTTCCTCCGGCCGCCCCGGCATCGTACGTGGGCCCGTTCGGCACAGCCACCCCCGTTGAATTCGCCGCGCCGGATACGTAACTATCCGTTCCGCTTACCGGTCGCCGCCGGGCACGCGCGGCCGGGAAAAGCGGAATACGCTCTTTCCATCCAGCCGGCCACCAGGGAGCGGGCGTTCAACCGTGGAATCTCCTCGGTTGAACGGGCGCCGGAGTGCGTCGGCGCGCCTTACGCGGGCGTCGGCGGCTGTGGTAATCCCTTTGGTTCGACAGGGCCGGACGCCGGATCTATTCCTCAGGAGACTGGCATGAGCAATAGCGCCCAGAAGTCCTACGATTACGCGACCGCCGACTTCAACGCCGTATATCGCGGAGGTGAACTGCTGGGTGACGCCGGGATCACCCGGGTCCCCTGGGACATCGGTGAACCGCAGCCCGGTGTGCTTGAATTCGAGCGCCGCGGACGAATTCGCGGCGACGTGCTGGACGCGGGCTGTGGTCTGGGTGACAACGCCGTGTTCCTGGCCGCCCGCGGCTACCGGGTCACCGCCGTCGACGCCGCCTCCACGGCGATCGAGCGGGCCAGGGAGCGGGCGGCGAAGCAGGAGGGCGGCACGGAGATCGAGTTCGCCGTCGCCGACGCCACCAGCCTGGCCGGATACGAGGGCCGCTTCGACACCGTTCTGGACAGCGCGCTGTTCCACACGCTCGACCCGGACGGGCGCCGCCGGTACGCCGCCGCGCTCGGCCGGGCCGCCCGGCCCGGTGCCTGGCTGGACATGCTGTGCTTCGCGGCGGTCCCCGGCGGGATGCCCGAGCCGCTGTCCGTCTCCGAGGAGACGGTGCGCGAGGTGCTGACCGGGGCCGGCTGGACGGTGACGGAGCTGACCCGGACCGTCTACTGGGGCGTGGCCGAGGCCACCCGCACCTTCCTGGAGAAGACCGGCGTCCAGGTGGAGATCGACGAGGCGGGACGCACCCAGCTGCCGGTCTGGTCCGTCCTGGCCGAGCGCGCCTGACCCGCGCGCGTCCGCCGTACCGCAACGTTCCCCGAAAGAAGGTCTGCCGATGCCGACGACCGTCAAACCCGTGAAGCTGGACCTGGCCCGGCTGGAAGCGATGGCGGAGTCCGACTACTACAACCCGTACACGATCTTCGACTGGCCCGAGTCCCTCGGCACCGACCGGCCGTGGATGAGCGAGGACCTGGTCACGCTCGCCGGCACCGAGGAGTGGGGGAAGCTGACGCGGGAGCAGCAGCTCGCCCTGACCCGGTTCGAGGCGGTGAACTTCTTCAGCCTCAACGTGCACGGCATCCGCGAGCTGCTCAGCGAGGTCGTGCTCCGTATCCACACCAAGACCTACGCCGACGCCTCGGAGTTCCTCCACCACTTCATCGGTGAGGAGAACGAGCACATGTGGTTCTTCGGGACCTTCTGCCTGAAGTACGGCGGGAAGGTGTACCCGGCGGTGCCGCAGGTCGGTCCGGGCCGGATCGAGGGAGTGGGCGACGCGGCGACCGAACTGGTCATCTTCGCCCGCATCCTGATCTTCGAGGAGCTGGTCGACTACTTCAACGCCCGGATGGCGACGGACGATTCGCTGCCGCCCATCGCGCAGGAGATCAACCGGGTCCACCACCAGGACGAGAGCCGCCATGTCGCCTTCGGGCGGCACCTGTTCACCCAGCTGCTGGACCAGGTCAAGGAGAGCCGCCCGGAGGACATCCCGGTGCTGGCCAACTACCTGGAGACGTACCTGGAGTACAGCGTCCGCAGCCTGTACAACCCGGCCGTGTACCGCGACGCCGGGCTCGACCAGCCCCTCGAGCTGCGCCGCCGCCTGCTGGAGCACCCGGCCCGGCACGCCGCGCACGACGCGATCCTCAACCGCACCCGCAAGTTCCTCGCCCGCAACGGCCTTCAGGTCCAAGGAGCATCGGCATGAGCGACGACAAGCTGACCAAGATCCTCACCTTCATCCACCAGCGCAACCCCGAGGTGGGCGAGCTGAACCTGGACGACGACCTGATCGACCGCCGCGCGGTGGACTCGCTGGCGTTCGTCGAGTTCCTCTACCTGCTGGAGGAGCTGAGCGGGGAGACCATCGACCCCGAGGAGATCGACGTCGAGGACTTCCGCACCCTGCGCGCCATCGACAAGCGCTTCCTGCACGGCGCGGCGGCGCACTGATGGGCACCGCCACGGGGACGACGGACAACGGCCTCGGCGTCCTCGGCCCGGACGAGCTGCGGCTGCTGCGCGCGTTCGACTCGCTGGTGCTGTCCTGGGCGCACGAGTGGGAGGCCGAGGAGCGGCGCTACCCGTTCCTGCTGCGGCCGGCGGACCTGGAGTCCATCGACTACTACGAGAACTTCCCGCACCTGGGTCTGGCGGCCGTCGCGGCCGACCCGGCCCGGCTCGGGGAGCTGCGCGCCGGTGCCGCGAGCCCGCTGGCGGAGCTGCCGGCCTCCGTCCTCAACGACGCCGCGCTGGCCCTGCCTTCGGCCGCGTGTTACTCGGTCTACTTCGACCTGAGGAATCAGGCCCTTCCGGCGGCGGAGAACCGCTTCACCACCGTCGCCACCTGTTTCCGCAACGAGACGCGCTACGAGGGTCTGCGCAGGCTGCTCGGCTTCAGCATGCGCGAGATCGTGTTCGTCGGCTCGCCCGAGGGCGCCACCGGACATCTGAAGCGGGCCAAGGAGCAGGTGCTGGGCCTCGCCGACCGGCTGGGCCTGAAGATGAGCACCGAGGTCGCCACCGACCCGTTCTTCGACCGCACCGGATCACGGGCCACGATGCAGCGGCTCTTCCCGGTGAAGGAGGAGTTCGTGGTGGACGGCCTGGCCATCGGGTCGGTGAACTACCACCGCAACTTCTTCGGGGAGCGCTGCGCGATCTCCCTGCCCGACGGCGCGCCCGCCTCCACCAGCTGCCTGGCCTTCGGTCTGGAGCGGTGGGTGCACGCGCTGACCACCCGGTTCGGTGACGCCCGGTCCGCCGCCGAGGCGGTCCTCGAAGCCGTCTGAGTCCCGCCCGCCCTCCGCCGAAAGTGAGCCGATGACCGACACGACCGTCGACGACGCCCTGGAGACCGGCGAGATCCAGGTGAGCGACGACATCCGGATAGCGTACGAGCGACGCGGGTCCGGCCCCGACATCGTCCTCGTCAACAACTTCTTCATGGACCGCAAGTCCTGGCGGTCCTACACCGCGAAGCTGGCCACCACGGCCCGGCTCACCTCCTACGACCTGCGTGGCCAGGGCGACTCCAGCCCGCACGCCGGGGAGCCGGTGTGGGAGGACCACATCAGCGACCTGAAGGCCCTGTTCGACGGGCTGGGTCTGGAGAAGGCGATCCTGGTGGGCACGTCGTTCTCGACGCTGATCTGCCGGGACTTCGCCGTGGCCCACCCGGACCGGGTGCAGGGGCTGATCCTGGCGGGGCCGGCGATGAGCCCGCACGGCCCGCAGCGGCTGCGCCGGATCACCAAGTCCTGGCTGAAGACGCTGGAGACGTCCGGACTGGGCGTGCTGTACGAGCAGTTGTACCCGCTCGTCTCCGGTGACCGGGCGGTGGAGGAGGCGGGGCCCATCGGGTTCATGGGCCGCAAGCAGAACTTCCTCGGCATCCACACCGTGGAGTCCCTGCGCGCCGGGCTCGCGGTGTCGGTGAAGGCGCCGCTGGACCCGCAGATCATGACCAAGGTGGCGGCCCCGACCCTGCTGTTCGTCGGCGGGGACGACTTCTCGCTGAGCACGGACGCGGTGCGGGAGATGGTGGGGCTGTTCCCGGACGCCGTCACCGTCACCGTGCCGGACGGCGGGCATCTGGCCTTCCTGGAGGAGCCCGAGTGGTTCCA
>NZ_WWKH01000106.1:0-8914 GCF_009865595.1 Streptomyces sp. SID1328
CGCGGGGTGGAGCAGCTCGGTAGCTCGCTGGGCTCATAACCCAGAGGTCGCAGGTTCAAATCCTGTCCCCGCTACTGAAGGCTCAGGGCCGGAATCCAGTAAATGGATTCCGGCCCTGAGTGTTTTCCGGGACGACTGGTGTTTTTGAGTCACCAGTAAAACTCAGGTGACTCCTGAAGCGCAGTCAGATCGCCCTGTTTAGCGGTGTTCCTGACGGATTTACACCCCGTCAGCACGTCAAACGATCAAGCTGGACGGGCTTGGAATCCGGTGCGCGTGTCTATTAACGTTCGATAACGCAGCGCGGTCGTTACAGCCGTCAGCAGAGACGGCGCCGTGCGCACACGCCGAATCCCGCAAGGGAACCGGGGACCCACCACTTTGGGGTGAATCGCGCCCGATCCGCCGTGCACCGCCCTCGGAGCACGCCGGGTTTACGCGCGTAGGAGACCTTCCTGCTCCGAACCCGTCAGCTAACCCGGTAGGCGGAGGAGGGAAAGGAGTGCGCCCGCGTGGCGTCCAACCGGCCTGCCCCACAAGCCCCGTTCGCGCCGGACGCGAGTGAGCCCTTTGCCTACGGCGCCCCCCGTGCCGAGGACGGCGCGTGGGAGGAGTGGAACCCCACCGAGGAGTCCCTGCCCGCGGTGCGCGGCCGCCACCGCGTGGCCAAGCAGCGCGGCGGCGGACTCGCCCGCAGCTCCACCGTGCTCGGTGTCGGTGTCATCGCCGCCGTCGGCGCGGGTGGCATGGCGAGTGCCAACACCGGCAAGCCGCCCGTGTCCATCGCGCTGCCCGACCTGCCCTCCGTGGACTCCCTGATCGACGGGCACCACCACACGGAGACGCCCGCCGCCTCCCTCGCCGGTGTCGCCACCGCCACGACCACCGCCGCCAGTGACGACTCCACCGCCGACGCGGGCGAGGCGCTGCGCAGCCGGATCATGGCCCAGGCCGAGCGGCAGCAGAGCAAGGCGGACAGCCGGGCCACCGCGGCCGCCGTCGCCAAGGCCGACCAGCAGGCCGCCGAGGCCGCCGCCAAGGCCGCGAAGGAAGCCTCCGTGAAGGCCGCCGCGGCCAAGGAGAAGGCGGAGGCCGACGCCGAGAAGAAGGCGGAAGCGGCCCGGCTCGCCGCGCTGGCCAAGCAGTACACGCTGCCGACCTCCTCGTACACGATCACCTCGACCTTCGGGCAGGCCGGCTCGATGTGGTCCTCCGGGTACCACACCGGGCTGGACTTCGCCGCGCCCACCGGCACGCTGATCAAGGCGATCCACAGCGGCACGATCACCGAGGCCGGCTGGGCCGGTGCGTACGGCTACCGCACGATCCTCACCCTGGACGACGGCACCGAGCTGTGGTTCTGCCACCAGTCCTCGATCAGCGTCAGCGCCGGGCAGAAGGTGTCCACCGGCGAGGTCATCGGCCGCGTCGGCGCCACCGGCAACGTCACCGGGCCGCACCTCCACCTGGAGGTCCACCCCGGCGGTCAGCCCACCGGAATCGACCCCGGCGCGTGGCTGCGGGGCAAGGGGCTCACTCCCTGAGGACTCCTGCCGGGGCTTGACCGGGTCCTTGCCCCGGAATCGGAATGGACGGGTCCGGGTGATCGTTGAGAAGGGGTATGACTGCTTCTCTGCGCAAGATCGGCTCCTCCTCCCTCGAGGTCTTCCCGCTCGCCCTCGGCGGCAACGTCTTCGGCTGGACCGCCGACCGGGACACGTCCTTCGCCGTCCTCGACGCGTATCGCTCCGCGGGCGGCAACTTCATCGACACCGCGGACGCCTACTCGGCCTGGGTCGAGGGCAACCACGGCGGTGAGTCCGAGACGATCATCGGTGAGTGGGTGCGGGCCCGGGGGGTCCGCGACCAGGTCGTCATCGCCACGAAGGTCAGTCAGCATCCCGAGTTCAAGGGGCTGGGGGCCGCGAACATCAAGGCCGCCGCCGACGCTTCCCTGCGGCGTCTCGGTACCGATCACATCGATCTCTACTACACCCACTTCGATCAGCCCGAGGTGCCCGTCGAGGAGATCATCGGGGCGCTGGACGAGCTGGTGCGGGCGGGGAAGGTGCGGTACATCGGGGCGTCCAACATCAGCGCGGAGCGGCTGAAGGAGTCGCTGGAGTTCTCCGAGCGGGCGGGGCTGGCTCGGTATGTCGCGCTCCAGCCGCACTACAACCTGGTCTCGCGTGACACCTACGAGGGGCCGCTGCAGGACGTCGCCGCGCGTGAGGGGCTTTCGGCTGTGCCGTACTACGCGCTCGCCTCCGGGTTCCTGACCGGGAAGTACCGGCCGGGGGCGACGGTGGAGAGCGCTCGGGCGGGTTCCGCGGCCAAGTATCTGGATTCCGAGCGGGGGCAGAGGGTGCTGGCCGCGCTGGACGAGGTGGCCTCAGCTCATGACACCGCTGTGGCCACGGTCGCGCTGGCTTGGCTCGCCGCTCAGCCGACCGTCGCCGCGCCCATCGCCTCCGCTCGTACGGTGGATCAGCTTCCGGCGTTGGTGGAGGTGGCCGAGCTTCGGCTGACGCCGGCGGAGCTGGAGCTGCTGACGGAGGCGTCTGCCTGAGGGCGGGCGGCGCCCGCCTCACGGACGCGGACCGGTTCCCCCTACGTGCGGTACGGGTTGTAGCCCGCGTAGGGGGGCGCCGGGTGGCCGTAGCGCTGCCAGTAGGTGACGGGGGACGGGGGCGGGGCCGTCACGTGGGCCGCGTACTCCAGGGCTGGGCGTGAGGAGGCCCGGTGTTGCCACAGGGTGACCAGGAGTTCGTGCTCGCGCGTGGAGAAGTCGGGGCCGGCACGGCCCGCGCGGGCCCGGTGGCGGAGCAGGGCCAGTTCTGTGGCGGTGGTTTCGTAGTGGACCACTGCCCGGGCGGCCGGGCGGCCGCCCAGGAAGCGGCGGGCGTGGTCGCGGGCCAGGCGGCGGGCGCGTAGGGAGCCGAGGGCGAAGGGTTCGGCGGGGGCCAGCCAGCCGGCGTAGACGTAGACGGGGAGTTCCTCGCGGGCCACGCGGAGTTCGCGTTGCCGGGAGCGGATCAGCAGCCAGGCGAGCAGGCCGAACGCCGGGGCCATGAAGCCGCCGTAGACGACGAGGAAGCCGTACTGCCCGAAGGCGGCCGAGCCGTTCCACAGAGCGTGCATGCTCATGGCGACCAGGAGGCCGCCCACCGGGAAGAGCCAGCGCAGCCGACGACTGCGCGGCAGGGCGGCCAGGCCGAAGCCGATGCCGGTGAACACGGTGAACAGGGGATGCGCGAACGGCGACATCACCCCGCGTACGAAGAACGTCGCGGCGGTCACGGAGACGATGCCCGAGGTGCCGATGGACTGGTCCGTGCCGAAGGCGTTGCCCAGGTAGAGGATGTTCTCGGTGAACGCGAACCCCGTCGCGGTCACCCCGGCTATCGCCGCGCCTCCGACCGGCCCGGTGAAGTCCCGTCTGCGGAAGACGAACACCAGCAGGACGGCGGCGGCCTTCGCGGACTCCTCCACCACCGGCGCGATCACCGTCGCGCCGAGCGTGTCCGCGCCGGAGGGGTCGGCGGTCGCGGTGGCGATCCAGTGGGTGGCGAAGCTGTTGGCGACGATGGCGATCAGCGCCGCCGCGCAGGCCCCCCACGCGAAGGCGAACAGCATGTTCCGCCAGGGGCCGGGCCGTACCCGGTCCAGCCAGCGGAACGCGGCTATCAGCCAGGGCACGGGCACCACGGCCAGCCCCAGCCCGACGAGGAACCCCTCCGTACCGGTCTGCCGCCGCACCAGCGCCAGGATCACCACCCCGGACAGCGCGAGCAGCCCGGCCAGCGCCCCGTGCCGCACCCACTCCCGCCGCCACCAGACCGGCCGGGGGCCGTCGGTGTGGGGCGGGTACGGAGAACTGATGGCCACAGCATCGACCCTAACGGTGACCGGGCCATGAAGGCTCAGGCTTTGCGGCCCGCCGGGCTACGGGTTCGTGTGCGGTACGCGGCGGAAGAGCAGGTCGTTCACCACGTGGCCCTTGTCCAGGCCCTGGCCCTCGAAGCGGGTCAGCGGGCGGAACGCGGGACGCGGGGCGTAGCCGCCCTCGGCGCGAGTGTTCTCGAAGCCGGGGTGCGCGTCGAGCACCTCGAGCATCTGCTCGGCGTACGGCTCCCAGTCCGTCGCGCAGTGCACGGTCGCGCCGGGTGCCAGCCGGGCCGCGGCCAGGGTGAGGAACTCGGGCTGGATCAGCCGCCGCTTGTGGTGCCGCTTCTTCGGCCAGGGGTCGGGGAAGTAGACGCGGAGCCCGTCGAGGGAGTCGGGGGTGAGCATCTCCCGCAGCAGGATGATCGCGTCGCCGTTGCCGACCCGGACGTTGGTCAGGCCGCCCTGCTCGGCGAGGTTCAGCAGATTGCCCTGGCCGGGGGTGTGCACGTCGACGGCGAGGATGTTGGTGTCCGGGGCGGCCGCCGCCATCTGCGCGGTGGCCTCGCCCATGCCGAAGCCGATCTCCAGCACGACGGGGTTGGCGTTGCCGAACAGTTCCGCGAGGTCGATGACCCGCTGCCCGTCGATGTCCAGCCCCCACTGCGGCCACAGCCGGGCCAGCGCGTCGGCCTGCCCGGTGGTGACCCGGCTGCGCCGGGGCTGGAAGCTGCGGATACGCCGCTCGAAGTGGGATCCGGCGGGATCGGGCTGCGGCCCGTCGGGAAACCGGGGCTCGCCCTTGCTCCGCGAGGTCCGCGCGGACGGCCCGGCCTCGGCGGGCCGGATGGCTTCGGTGGCATTCACGGAGTCAGACACAGTGCCTCCGATTTTAGGCGCTCCGCGGAGGGGGCCCACGGCGCCGGCGGAGGTGGGGTCGGTCACGGCGCCCCAGCGGCGGGTGCATCCCGGTGAAACCGGCACCCGCCTGTGCGGGGCACGACGGTCCGGCCGCCCGACCCCTCACAGCGCCCGCAGCATCTCCAGCGTCCGGCGGCTCACCTCCCGGCCGATCGGCAGAGACGCCGTGGCCGCGGGGGACGGGGCGTTCAGGACGTGCACCGCGCGGGCGCCCTCGCGGATGAGGAAGTCGTCCACCAGGGCGCCGTCGCGGGTGACCGCCTGGGCGCGGACGCCGGCCGGGGCGCGGACCAGGTCGCGTTCCTCCACGCCGGGCACCAGGCGGCGGACCGCGTCCAGGAAGGCGGGCTTGGAGAGGGAGCGGCGCAGCTCGCCCGCGCCGTACCGCCAGTGTCTGCGGGCCAGGGCCCAGGCGCCGGGCCAGCCCGCGGTGGCGGCCAGCTCACGCGGGCGGACGACACCCCAGCCGTACCCCTCGCGGGCGAGCGCCGGGACGGCATTGGGGCCGACGTGGACTCCGCCGTCGAGGCCCCTGGTCAGGTGGACGCCGAGGAAGGGGAACGCCGGGTCGGGCACCGGATAGACCAGGCCGCGCACCAGCTCCGGACGGGCCAGCTCGTAGTACTCGCCCCGGAACGGCACGATCCGCACCCCCGGCTCGTCCCCGGTGAGGCGGGCCAGCTCGTCGCAGTACAGGCCCGCGCAGTTGACCAGGACGCGGGCGCGGACCACCTGGCCGGCCGAGGTCAGCACCGCCACGCCCCGGTCGGGGCGCCGGTCCACCCGGACGACCCGCGAGCCGTACCGGATCTCGGCGCCGGAGGCGCGGGCCAGCTGCCGGGCGACGGCGGTGAAGTCGCAGACGCCGGTCGTGCCGACGTGGATCGCGGCGAGGCCGCGCACCTCGGGCTCGTACTCGGCGATCTGGGTGGCGCCCAGCTCGCGGACCGGGATGCCGTTCTCCCGGCCGCGCTGCACCAGGGCGTGCAGCCGGGGCAGCTCGGCGCGGTCGGTGGCGACGATCAGCTTGCCGGTGACGGAGTGGTCGATGCCGTACTCCGCGCAGAACTTGATCATCTCGGCGGCGCCGCGCACCGCGTACCGCGCCTTGAGCGAGCCCGGCCGGTAGTAGATGCCGCTGTGCACGACCCCGCTGTTGCGGCCGGTCTGGTGGCGGGCCGGGCCCGGTTCCTTCTCCAGCACGATGACCCGCGTGCCGGGCGCGGCGCGCGTCAGGGCGTACGCCGTCGACAGCCCGACGATGCCGCCACCGACCACCAGCACGTCGCAGTCGTACGCGTCCGCCCGCACCTGCACCACCTCCCGGCCTCGATAGTGCACTGCGCCACTGACAACGCCTTCAAACCGCGCCACAGAAGCCTTGTGCCGTCTAGGCGGGAGCCATCAGAAGCGGGCGGGCCCGTTCGCGGAGTTCCACCACCCGGGGTTCGTCGCCGTAGGGCTCCAGGCGGTGGAGGAGGTCCTTGACGTACTCGGTGGTGCGGGCGGAGGAGATGCGGCCGGCCACCTCGACCGCGCGTACGCCCTGCTCGCAGGCCGCGTCCAGGTTGCCCGACTCCAGTTCGGCCACGGCGGAGACCACCAGGCGCAGCCCGTGCGAGCGGACGAACTCCTCGGTCGGCTGGGACAGCGCCTGCTCGGTGAAGCGGCGCACCTGGCGGGGCGCCTTGAGATCGCGGTAGCACTCGGCGGCGTCGGCGGCGAAGCGGTCGTAGCCGTAGAAGCCGAGCCAGGACGGGTCGCTGTCGCCCTCGCGGGACCGCTCCAGCCAGCCCTCGGAGGACTTCAGGGCGGCCCCGGCCGCGTGCGCGTCGCCCGCACGCGCGTGGGCCCTCGCCTCGACCAGCCGGAAGAAGCTCATCGTGCGCGCGGTGGCCAGCCCCCGGTTCCGCTCCAGGGCGGCCTGGGCGAGGTCGACGCCCTCGTCGCCGAAGCCCCGGTAGGTCGCCTGGAGCGACATGGAGGCGAGCACGTACCCGCCGAGCGGCACGTCGGCCGCCGCACGGGCCAGCCGGAGCGCCTGGATGTAGTACCGCTGGGCCGCTTCCTGCTGGCCGGTGTCGAAGGCCATCCACCCCGCCAGCCGGGTCAGTTCGGCACCCGCGCCGAACAGCGCGCGGCCCACCTCGTCGGAGTAGGAGCCCAGCAGCAGCGGGGCCGCCTCCACCCTGAGGCACTCGGGCACCATGGAGGAACGCCAGTCACCGCCGCCGTACTTGGAGTCCCAGCGCCGGGCGTCCTCGGCGGCCTCCCGGAGCTTCTGCACATCGCTGTGGCCGACTTTGATCGGTGCGGCGGCGCCCCCCTCGGGATGCGCCTCCCGCTCGACCGAGCTGTCGGCGGGGGTTATCAGCCATCGGGACGCGGGCGTCGCGTAGGCGCTCACGGCGAACGACCCGGCCAGCGACTGCCAGATCCCGCCCGACCCGGCACGGCGTCCGGCCAGGTCCAGGCGGTACAGGTCGGTCGCCGAGCGCACCGCCTGCCCCACGTCGCGCGGGAAGGCGAGGCCCACCTCGGGCGCGGGGTCGGCGTCGGCGAGGCCGATCTCGTGCAGCGGCACCGGCCGGCCGAGCTTCTGCCCGATCGCGGCGGCGATCAGATGCGGCGCCGCACCCTGGGGCACCATCCCCTTCGACACCCAGCGCGCGACCGAGGTCTTGTCGTACCGGAGCGTCAGACCCCGTTGCGCCCCCAGGTCGTTGACCCGGCGCGCGAGGCCCGCGTTGCTGATTCCCGCGAGGGCGAGAACGGTGCCGAGTTTCTCGTTCGGCCCGCGTTGCTCCCTGGACATGCGCCACCCCTCGACACAGACGGCTGCCCCGCTGGCATAACCACGCGGCATTCGTAAACACAGCGTAGTTCGCCGCATCCCAAGCGTTAAGGGGCATTGTTCCGGATGGCGCGATTGCGGTCCGTACGGGAGTACGGCCCTGTACGCACCGTGCACGGACCGTCGCGGCGTGCCCCCGCGCGTGTGGCCGTGCGCCTGTCCGTGCGCTCTGGTCCGGCCACCGGGGGAGCGGTTCCATGGCTCTGCGTGGGTCGGCCCGCTGTACTTGCGTCCAGTGGGCTGGGGGACGCCGCCGCCTACATCCCCGCGGGCGGCGGACCGGTCCGGGAGGCGACGCCCGCCTCCCGGACCGTGCGCGCTCGCCGGGCCGCCGCGCGCTCCGCAGGGCCTGTACGGAGCGTGCTCAAATCCCGTGCCCTGGCGCCAAATTGGCCGAAAACAGCCGTCGTTCCGCCGCTCGTATTTCCGTTCCCACCACGGCACTTGAGGGCGCGAAGGGCGTTCCGGGGGAGTGAACCGGGGCGCATTCGCATCGCTCTCCCCTCGCCCTCCTCCCGCCAACCTCCGCAGGCAGGAGACGGGTTCATCCTGCCCGCCGCGCCCCGCCGTGTCCCGGCCGCGCGCCGGGCCCCGCCGTGTTTCCTGGTGATTTCCCTCGATCGAAGGCGGCGCCACCACCCTTCCCCGGCGCGTTCTTCATGGCAGCATGGGTCCGGTTCGTGCGGTGCACTGGTGGTCCACAGCCTGTGGAGGCGTCGATGCGGTGGTTGGTGGGTTGGAGCAGCACCGCCGCGCGCGCTCTGGGCGCCGAGACCGCGGGAGCCACCGGGTACGACGGCGAGACCCTGCGCCCCGTCGGCTCCCACCTGCTGTGGGGCGACCCCGATCCGCTGTGGGCCGTGGGCGACTGGCGCCCCGACGAGGTCCGCGTGGTGCACGCCGACGCCCAGAACCGCATCGCCGTCCTCGGCATCTGCGGCGCCTCCGACGAGGAGCTGCGGCGCGGTCTGTTCACCGCGCGCGGCGGCGCCCTGCGCCACCTCACCGCCTGGCCGGGCAGCTACACCGCCGTCGTCCAGGCCGGCCGGCGCATCACCGTCTGCGGCGACCTCGCGGGCGCCCGCCCGGTCTTCCACGCCCCCTGGGAGGGCGGCACCGCCTACGCCACCGCGGCCCTCCCGCTCGCCGACCTCACCGAGGCCAACCTCGACTTCGGCCACCTGGCCGCCCTCCTCGCCGCCCCCGAGGTACCGGCCGCCCTGCGCGACACCACCCCCTACGAGGGCGTACGCC
>NZ_WWKH01001047.1:0-4256 GCF_009865595.1 Streptomyces sp. SID1328
GGAGGTGACGGCGGCCGGATGAACGGCTTCTTCGACCTCCCCAGCGACCTCCAGCACAGCTACCTCGGCCTGATCGGCCTGCACCTGCGCGAAGCGCTGCTGCCGGTGCTGGCCGGGCTCCTGCTCTCGCTGCCCGTCGCCCAGCTCTGCGCCCGCTTCCGCTGGCTGTACCCGCCGGTCCTCGGCGTCACCACGGTGCTGTACGCGATCCCGTCGCTGGCGTTCTTCGTCATCCTCATCGACTACACCGGGCAGAGCGAGATGACGGTGATGATCCCGCTCGCCGTGTACAGCCTGGTGGTGCTCGTGCCCGCCATCGTGGACGGCGTCCGCTCGGTGCCCCCGGAGACCCTGGCCGCCGCCGAGGCGATGGGACTCGGTGCCGTACGGCGTTATCTCCAGGTGCAGTTGCCCATCGCCGTGCCCGCCATCATCGCGGGCCTCAGGGTCGCCACCGTGTCCAGCATCTCGCTGGTCAGCGTCGGCATGCTCATCGGCAACCAGGGCGCGCTCGGCAACATGCTGAACGACGCCAACCTCTACCACCGGCCGGAACTCGCCGTGAACTCCGTGGTGACGACAGCCCTGCTGGCGATCCTCGTCGACGCGGCGCTGGTGCTCACCCGCAATCTGCTGACCCCGTGGATGCCGAAGAAGGGTGCCGCCCGGTGAACGTCCTGGACTTCGCGCACTCCTTCTTCGCCGACTCCGCCCGCTGGCACGGCTACGACGGCATCCCCACCCGCCTGCTGGAGCACGTCGGTTACTCCCTGGAGGCGCTCGCCGTCGCCGCGCTCATCGCGCTGCCCGTCGGGCTGACCGCCGGGCACCTCAGGCGCGGCGGCAACGCCCTGTCGATGGTCGCCACGGCCGGCCGGGCGCTGCCCAGCTTCGGTCTGCTGGTGCTGCTGTTCATCTGGTTCGGCTTCGGCACGCTGCCCGTGATGGTGCCGCTCGTCGTGCTCGCCGTACCGCCGATCCTCGTCACCACCTACGAGGCGATCCAGACCGTCGACCCGTCCCCCGTGGACGCGGCGCGCGGGATGGGCATGACCGAGCCGCGCATCCTGTTCCAGGTCGAACTCCCGGTCGCGCTCCCGGTGATCCTGGGCGGACTGCGCACCGCGGCCGTCCAGATCGTCTCCACGGCGACCATCGCCGCGTACGTCAGCTTCGGCGGGCTCGGCCGGTACATCATCGACGGGCTCTACCAGAAGGACTACGAGAAGGTCGTCGGCGGCGCCACCCTGGTCGCCGGACTCGCCCTGGTGACCCTCCTGGTGTTCTGGGCCCTGTCGAAGCTCACCGTCTCGCCGGGGGTCCGGCGCAGTGGATGACCCCTTCGGCGGGGCGTTCATGCCCCCGATACAAACGGGCGCGATCGAGGCCAATCGGTGACCTCGCTTCCCTTGACTGACAAATCACGAACTGGCTTGGATCAACAGGTGACTTACAACAACCGCATCAGCAAGTCCATCCGGGGGAACCGAGGGGCGGCGCTGGTCGCCCTCGCGGCGGCGACGACGCTGCTTGCGGGCTGTGGCTCCTCCGACGGCAAGTCCGACAACCCGCTGACCGGAGGCGAGGCGAGCGGTGACACCGTCGTCGTCGGCTCCAACAACTTCGCCGAGAGCATCCTGCTCGCCGACATCTACGGCGAGGCCCTCAAGGCCAAGGGCGTCAAGGTCAAGTACCAGCCCAACATCGGCAGCCGCGAGACCACCTACGGCCTGCTGAAGAACGGCTCCGTGACGCTGCTGCCGGAGTACAACGGCGCGCTGCTGGCCTACCTCGACCAGAAGGCCGCCCCCAAGTCGACCGAGGAGACCACCAAGGCCATCGAGGCCGAGCTGGACTCCAAGCTGACCCTGCTGGACCCCTCCTCGGCGGAGGACAAGGACTCGGTCACCATCAACGCGGCCACCGCGAAGAAGTACAACCTGACCGCCAAGTCCTCCATCGGTGACCTCAAGGGCATCGCCAAGGACCTGGTCATCGGCGGCTCCCCGGAATTCCAGACCCGCCACCAGGGCCTGACCGGCCTGAAGTCGCTGTACGGCCTGGAGTTCAAGTCCTTCAAGTCCCTGGACGCGGGTGGCCCGCTCACCCAGGCGGCGCTGAAGAAGGACTCCGTGCAGGCCGCGGACCTCTTCACCACCGACCCGGTGATCGCCAAGGAGAAGTTCGTCGTCCTGAGCGACCCGAAGAACCTCTTCGGCTTCCAGAACGTCCAGCCGCTCGTGCGCAGGAACGCGGTGCCGAAGAAGGGTGTCGACGCGCTCAACGCCGTCTCCGCCAAGCTGGACACCAAGGCCCTGCTCGACCTGGACACCCAGGTGCAGGTCCAGCACAAGGACCCGCTGGACGTCGCCAAGGCATGGCTGAAGGCCAACGGCCTCGGCTGACCCCACCGCACCGCACCACCCGGACCGCCCGGCCGACGCCACCCCGTCGCCGGGCGGTCCGCGTGCCCGCGGACGGCCCCTAGGGGGTGTCTTGCCGGTCAGGCCGGGTTCGCGGCGTCTGGCACCGCACCTCGCCCCGTTGTCGTCGGTCCCCGGTGCTCCGCATCGACTCCCTCCTCCGCCTCGCGCTGCACGGCACCGGACGCCGGTCCCTGATCCGGCCTGACCGGCAGGACACCCCCTAGACTGACTGGCCGGACAGCGCCCGGACAGCCGAGACGCGGCGAGGAGGAGAGCAGTGGCGACAGGGCCCGGCAGCGGCCGGCAGGACCCCTCCCCGCAGGTCCTCGCCGAGGCGGCGGCCGCCTTCGGGCTGCTCGCCTCCCCGGCCCGGCTGCACCTGGTGTGGGCGCTCGCCCAGGGCGAGAGCGATGTCACCGGGCTCGCCGAGCGGGTCGGCGGCGCGCTGCCCGCGGTCAGCCAGCACCTCACCAAGCTCAAGCTCGCCGGACTCGTCCGCTCCCGCCGCGAGGGCCGCCGCCAGGTGTACTTCGTCGACGCCGACGAACAGGCCGCGCTCGTGGACGTCGTCCACCTGCTGGTCGGCCGGCTCACCGAACAGACGGCACCCGCCGCCCCGGCCCGGCGCCTGCGCGGACTGTGACCGAAGTGCCGGACACCTCGCTGCGGCTCCTGCGGCGCCTGGAGACCGGCCCGCGCGGACTGACCGAGGCCGAGGCCGCCGCCCGGCTGGCCGAGCACGGCGAGAACACCCCGGCCGCCGCACCGCCCGCCCCGTCCTGGCCGCGCCGCTCCGTAGGAGCCCTGCGCGACCCGTTCACCGCCGTACTGCTCACCCTCGGGCTGGTGTCCGCGTTCGTCGCCTCCTGGGGCACCGCCGCCGTGATCCTCGCCCTGGTCGCCGTCAGCTGCGCGCTGCGCGCCGCCGGGGAACGCCGTGCCGACCGCTCCCTGGCCGCGCTGCGCGGCCTGGTCACCGGCACCGCGACCGTACTGCGCCGCGCCGACCGCGCGGACGAGCCGCGCGCCCGCGAGGTGCCGGTCGCCGACCTCGTACCGGGTGACATCGTCCGGCTCGGCCCCGGCGACCTCGTACCGGCCGACGTACGGCTGCTGCGCGCGCGGGGGCTGACCGTGCGGCAGGACACGCTCACCGGCGAGTCCGCACCGGTCGCCAAGCAGGCGGCCGACGCGCCGAGCCGCTTCGCCGAGTCCCATCTGTGCTTCCAGGGCAGCCATGTCGTCTCGGGCGGCGCGAGCGCCGTGGTGGTGGCGACCGGGGCGCGCACCCGGTTCGGCGCCGCCCAGCGGGTCCCCGTGCGGCGGGGTCCGAGCGCCTTCGACAGGTCCGTGCACGGCATCTCCTGGGTGCTGGTCCGGTTCATGCTGCTCACCCCGCCGCTCGTGCTCATGGCGAGCGCCGCCGTGCACGGCCGGGTTCTCCAGACGCTGCCGTTCGCCGTCGCGGTGGCCGTGGGACTCACCCCCGAGATGCTCCCGGTGATCGTCACCACCTGTCTGGCACGCGGCGCGTCCCGGCTGGCCGACGCCCACCGGGTCGTCGTGCGGCGGCTGCCCGCGCTGCACGACCTCGGCGCGGTCGACGTGCTCTGCCTGGACAAGACCGGCACCCTCACCCGGGACCGTCCCGTCCTCGCCGCCGCGCTCGGGCCGGACGGCCGGGACGACCCCGAGGTGCTGCGCTGGGCCGCCGTCGCCGCCTGGTGGGGCCTCACCCTCTCCGAACTCCCGGCCCCCGACGCCCTGGACGAGGCCCTGCTGAGCGCCGCCGGGCCGGTGGGGGAGGAGTACGACGGGGTCGCCGCGCTC
>NZ_WWKH01001048.1:0-2916 GCF_009865595.1 Streptomyces sp. SID1328
CCGCCACGGCGAGGCCCGGATCGCCGGGCGCGAGTCCGGGCAGCTCCATGGCGTCGCCGGCCGCCTGCTGCATGCGATGGGCGTCGGCGAGCAGCGCGGTGTCGCCCTCGCGCACCCGCGCCTCGGTGGCGCGCCTGCGCTCGGCGAGCCGCTTCTCCACGTCGGCGAAGCGCTGGGTGTCGAACAGGCGGCCGAGCAGTTTGCCGCGTGCCTCGGCGTCGGCGCGCAGGAAGCGGGCGAAGTCGCCCTGGGGCAGGAGCACGACCTGGCAGAACTGCTCGCGGCTCATGCCGAGGAGCTGGGTGATCTCCTCGCCGATCTCCTGGTGCGAGCGGCTGAGGTCCTTCCAGGTGCCGCGCACGGCGTCGTACTCGCGCAGCCAGGTCTGGGCCTTGTCGAGGGTGGTGCCGGTGCCGCGCTTCTTGGGGCGCTCCCACGGGGGCTGCCGGGTGATCTCCAGCCGGCGTCCGGCGACGGTGAGTTCGAGCCGGACCTCGGTGCGGGTGCCCGGTTCGGCGTGGTCGCTGCGCAGGTGGGTGCCCTGGCCGCCCTGCCGGGCGCCGGGGACGGAGCCGTAGAGGGCGTAGCAGACGGCGTCCAGGACGGAGGTCTTCCCGGCGCCGGTCGGGCCGTGCAGCAGGAAGAGCCCGGCGGCGGAGAGCGCGTCGAAGTCGACGCTCTGGGCGCGGCCGAAGGGGCCGAAGGCGGTGATGTCGAGCCGGTGCAGCCTCATCGGGCGACCTCCCGCACGGCGTCGTCGGCGCGCACGGCGTCGAAGGCGTCGCGCAGCACCGCGGTCTCCCGGTCGTCGGGGGCGGCGCCGCGCACGTGGGCGACGAAGTCCTCCGCGATCTGCTGGTCGCTGCGGCCCGCGAGGCGCCGGGCGTAGGACACGGCCGGGTCGTCCGGGGCGCGGTCGGGGGCGAAGACCAGGCTGAGGGTGTGCGGGAAGCGGGCGGCGATCCGGGCCATGGGGTCGGCGGGCCGGACGGAGTCGGTGAGGGTGGCCTCGACCCAGGCGTCCTCGTGGCGGCTCAGCGCGGGGTCGTCGAGCAGCTCCTCCAGCGTGCCCCGGAGGCGGGCCAGCGGGCGCGGCACCGGGCAGTCGAGGCGCTCGGCGGTGACAGTGCCCTCGGCGTCCAGGTCGACGAGCCACATGCTCTTGCGGTGCTCGGCCTCGGAGAAGGAGTAGGCGAGCGGGGAGCCGGAGTAGCGGACGCGCTCGCTGATCCGCTGGCAGCCGTGCAGATGGCCGAGGGCGACGTAGTCGACGCCGGCGAAGACCCCGGCGGGTACGGCGGCCACTCCGCCGACGGTGATGTCCCGTTCGCTGTCGCTGGCCTCGCCGCCGGTGACGAAGGCGTGGGCGAGGACGACGGAGCGGGTGCCCGGGGCGCGGCCGGCGAGGTCGGCGCGCACCCGGTCCATGGCGGCGGCGAGCACGGTCTCGTGTCCGGCCTTCGGTACGGCGAACTCGTCCTTCACCAGGGCCGGTTCGAGGTAGGGCAGTCCGTAGAAGGCGACGTCGCCGTGGGCGTCGGCGAGGACGACCGGGGTGCCGACGGCGGCCGGGTCGGTGCGCAGGTGGATGCCCGCGCGGTCGATGAGTCCGGCGCCGACGCCGAGACGGCGGGCCGAGTCGTGGTTGCCGGAGATCATCACGGTGGGCACGCCCAGCCCGGCGAGCCGGTGCAGGGCGTCGTCGAACAGCTCGACCGCGGCCAGCGGGGGCACCGCGCGGTCGTACACGTCTCCCGACACCACGACGGCGTCCACGGCCCGCTCGCGCACGGTGGCGACGAGGTGACCGATGAACTCGGCCTGGGCGCCGAGCATGTTCACCCGGTGGAAGGCCCGGCCGAGATGCCAGTCGGAGGTGTGCAGGAGTCTCATGGACCCCGAGACTAACGGCAGGGTCGGACAACGCGCCCCGGTCGCTTCGGATTTGAGTGTTATGCCCGATTGGCCCGGATCAGGCGTCTCCGTACGCCTCGCCGCCCAGCTCCAGGTCCGCCGAGCCGGCCGTGGCGTCGGCCAGCCAGCCCCGGAAGGCGTCGACGTCGGCGTCCGGGAGGGCGATGTCGATGGCGACCGCCTCGCCGTAGCGGACGTCGCGGACCTCGCGGCCGGTGGCGCGCAGGTCGTTCTGCACCTTGCCCGCGCGCTGGTGGTCGACGGTCACCGTGGCCAGCCGGTAGCGGCGCCGGGTGCGGGTGCCGACGGCGTCCAGCGCCTCGCCGACCGAGCCGCCGTAGGCCCGGATCAGGCCGCCCGCGCCGAGCTTCACCCCGCCGTAGTACCGGGTGACGACGGCGACGACGTACCGCATGTCCCGGCGCAGCAGCATCTGGAGCATCGGCACGCCGGCCGTGCCGCCGGGCTCGCCGTCGTCGCTGGCCTTCTGGGTGGAGGCGTCGGCGCCGATGACGTATGCCCAGCAGTTGTGCGTGGCGTCGGCGTGCTCCTTGCGGACCCCGGCGATGAACTCCTGCGCCTCCCGCTCGGTGGCGGCCGGGGCGAGCGCGCACAGGAAGCGGGAGCGGTTGATCTCGGTCTCGTGCACACCCGCGCGGGCCACTGTGCGGTACTCGTCCTGCATACCGCCAGCCTATGCGGAGCGCCGCGCCCGCCCGGCCCCGGTGTGCGGGGGAGGATGCGGGGCAGACGCGCTCAGCGATCGGACGGCCCGCGCGGTGGGCCGCAGGTGAGGAGGCAGCAGCGTATGACCAGCGTCCCCGTGCAGCCCGCGGAGCCCGGCGGACCCGCGCCGCACTCCGCGCGGGCCCGCTTGCGAGGCTGGCTGCTGGAGGGCCTGAGCGAGCGGACCGCCCGCCATCCGGGGCCGCACCGCACCCCGCAGCAGGACCACGAGGGCCACCCCTGGTGGCGGGTGATGTGCCTGACCGGCGTCGACTA
>NZ_WWKH01001049.1:0-2812 GCF_009865595.1 Streptomyces sp. SID1328
TCCCGTCGCACGGTGTGGCTCGTCGCGCTCGCCGGCACCGCCGTCGCGGCGGTCGCCGCCCGGCTGCTCGGCCGCGCCGAATGGCCCGCGGGCGCCACCCTGAACATCGCGGAGCCGGTCAACGACGCCGTCAACTGGATGACCGCGCACCTGTACTCCGGCGTCCCCGTCATCGGCGGCACCGCCGACTGGGCCGCGCACTTCACCACCTGGATGCTGGACCCGCTCCGCGACGGTCTGCGCGCGCTGCCCTGGTGGTCGGTGCTGCTGATCGTCGCCGCGCTGGCGTGGCTGATCGGCACCTGGCGCACCGCGCTGACCGCCACCCTCGCCATGGCCGCGATCGGTGTGCTCAGCGTCTGGGACTCCTCCCTCGACACCCTCTCCCAGGTGCTGGCCGCGGTCGCCGTCACCCTGGTCCTCGGCATCGCCACCGGTGTGGCCGCCGCCCGCAGCGACCGGGTGGACCGCATCCTGCGCCCGGTGCTGGACGTGTTCCAGACCATGCCGCAGTTCGTGTACCTGATCCCGGTCGTCGCCCTGTTCGGTGTCGGCCGCGCGCCCGCCGTCGTCGCCGCCGTGGTCTACGCCCTCCCGGCCGTCGTCCGGATCACCGCGCAGGGCCTGCGCCAGGTCGACCCGGCCGCGCTGGAGTCCGCCCGCTCGCTCGGCGCCACCGGCCGCCAGCAGCTCTGGCAGGTCCAGCTTCCGCTGGCCCGCCGCTCGCTGCTGCTCGCCGTGAACCAGGGCGTGGTCCTGGTCCTCGCCGTCGTCATCATCGGCGGTCTGGTCGGCGCGGGCGCCCTCGGCTACGACGTCGCCTTCGGCCTCGCCCAGGGCGACCTCGCGACCGGCCTGGTCGCCGGTGCCGCGATCGTCTGCCTCGGCCTGATGCTCGACCGGGTGACCCAGCCCACCGGCCGCAGCGCGAAGAAGGGAGCGTGACATGCGATTCCGTACGACCCTCTCGGTGAGCGTCGCCGCCGCGTCCGCGCTCGCCCTGCTCACCGGCTGCGGCGCGGCCGACATGACCAAGCAGGCCAGCCCGTTCGCCAACGCGGGCGGCGCCAGGAGCATGACCCTGTCCGTGCAGTCCTGGGTGGGCGCGCAGTCCAACGTGGCGGTCGCCAAGTACCTGCTGGAACACAAGATGGGCTACCGCGTCGACACCGTCCAGGTCGACGAGATCCCCGCCTGGGACGCGCTCAGCCAGGGCCGCGTGGACGCCCTGCTGGAGGACTGGAGCCACCCCGACCAGGAGAAGCGGTACGTCCACGACAAGAAGACCGTCTCCTACGCGGGCGGGCTCGGTGTCACCGGGCACATCGGCTGGTTCGTGCCGACGTACTTCGCCAAGCAGCACCCGGACATCACGAACTGGAAGAACCTCAACAAGTACGCCTCGCAGTTCCGCACCGCCGAGTCCGGCGGCAAGGGCCAGATCATGGACGGCTCCCCGGCCTACGTCACCCACGACAAGGCCCTGGTGAAGAACCTGAAGCTGAACTACCAGGTCGTCTTCGCCGGGTCCGAGGCCGCGCAGATCACCCAGATCAAGCAGTTCGCCAAGGAGAAGAAGCCCTTCCTGACCTACTGGTACACCCCCCAGTGGCTGTTCAAGAAGGTGCCGATGACCGAGGTGAAGCTCCCGCCGTACAAGGAGGGCTGCGACACCGACGCGGCGAAGATCACCTGCGCGTACCCGAAGACGCCGCTGCGCAAGTTCCTCAACGCCGACTTCGCCCGCTCCGGCGGCAAGGGCGCCGCGTTCCTGAAGAAGTTCCAGTGGACCACCGAGGACCAGAACGAGGTCTCCCTCATGATCGCCGAGCAGAAGCTCAGCCCGGAGGAGGCCGCGAAGAAGTGGGTCGACGCCCACCCGGAGAAGTGGAAGCGCTGGCTTCCGTGAGCTGACGCCGGACGGCGGACGGCGGCGCGTGCCCGGGGGCCGCGCCGCCGTCCGCCGTCCGGGCCGGTTACTTGTACTGCCCCGGCGTGTAGTGCCCCGGCACCATCCGGGTGGACACCGCGAACCGGTTCCAGGCGTTGATCACCGTGATCGCGGCGATCAGCTGCGCCAGCTCCGCCTCCTCGAACTGCTTGGCGGCGCGCTCGTACACGTCGTCCGGCACGAAGCCGTCGGTGAGGACGGTGACCGCCTCGGTCAGCTCCAGCGCCGCCAGCTCCTTCCCCGTGTAGAAGTGCCGGGACTCCTCCCACGCGCTGAGCTGCACGATCCGCTCCACGCTCTCCCCGGCCGCGAGCGCGTCCTTGGTGTGCATGTCCAGGCAGTACGCGCAGTGGTTGAGCTGCGAGGCGCGGATCTTCACCAGCTCCAGCAGCGTCGGATCGACGCCCTTCCGGGCGGCCGCGTCCAGGCGGACCATCGCCTTGTAGACGTCGGGGACGTGCTCGGTCCAGGTCAGGCGGGCGGGGTGCTCGGGGGCGTATTCGGGGGTGTTCTCCGTGGTCTCCATGCTTGCAGCCTAGGAGCGAAGCAGCCCAGGAGTATGGTCCATTCCCATGGCAGAATCATGGGCCAATCTGGGGATCGACCTCCACCTCGAACCGGCCGGGAGCAGCGGTCTGCGCCGGGGTCTCACCGACGCGCTGCGCGACGCCGTACGCACCGGCCGGCTCGCCCCCGGCACCCGGCTGCCGTCCTCCCGCACCCTGGCGGCGGACCTCGGGATCGCCCGCAACACCGTCGCCGAGGCGTACGCCGACCTGGTCGCCGAGGGCTGGCTCACCGCCCGCCAGGGCTCCGGCACCCGCGTCGCCGAGCGGGCCGTACCGGCGGCCGGAACGGCGG
>NZ_WWKH01001050.1:0-6186 GCF_009865595.1 Streptomyces sp. SID1328
GATCCGGCCGTCGGGGCCGAGCCGCAGGGCGAGCCGGCGCAGCGA
This sequence comes from Streptomyces sp. SID1328, assembly GCF_009865595.1. Taxonomy (NCBI): domain Bacteria; kingdom Bacillati; phylum Actinomycetota; class Actinomycetes; order Kitasatosporales; family Streptomycetaceae; genus Streptomyces; species Streptomyces sp. SID1328. Next base: position 46 of record NZ_WWKH01001050.1, read on the forward strand.
GGCCGGGTCGGGGGTGCGCAGGGTGATGCGCAGGCCGCCGTCGGGCAGTTCCTCGGCCGTGTCGTGCGGGTAGTACTCGGCGACCCAGCGGCCGCCGGGGCCGACCTCGACCACGACCTCGGGGTCCTCGGCGGCGGGCTGCACCAGACCCTCGGACAGGTCGCGCGGTTCTATCTCGGGCGGCGCGGCCGGCTCGTCGAGAATCCGGATCTCCGCGACCCGGTCCAGCCGGAAGGTGCGGCGGGCCTCCGAGCGGCGGCACCACGCCTCGACGTAGGTGTGGCCCATGGTGACCAGGCGGATCGGGTCGATCTCCCGCTCGGTCAGCTCGTCGCGGGCCGGGGAGTAGTAGCGCACCCACAGCCGGCGCCGCTCGGAGATGGCCCGGTCGACGTCGGCGAAGACCCCGCCCTCGGACTCGAAGGTCACCGACAGCCGGGAGCTCGCCCCGGCCGCCTCGCCGGCGGCGGTCTCCACCTTGGCGGTGGCCCGTACGAGTGCCTGCCGGTCGCTCTCGCGCAGGCCGGGCAGGGTGGCCACCGCGCGGGCGGCCACCAGCAGCGCGGTCGCCTCGTCGGCGGCGAGCCGGAGCGGCTCCGCCGCGTCCTCGCCGAGCGCGGCCGGGTTGTGCCACCAGATCCGCTCGCCGTCGGTGTCGATGTCCAGGAGGTCCCCGCCCCGGAAACTGGTGCCGCACATGGGCAGCACGTCCAGGTCGGAGACGAGTTCGTCCTCGGTGATGCCGAAGGCGCGGGCCACGTCCGCGATCCGGGCGCCGGGGCGCTCGCGCAGATACGTGACCAGCGACAGCATCCGCCGGGTCTGGTCGATGGCGTTCACGGGCCGCGCCGGTTTGCCTGCCATGGTGTTTCGCTCCGCTCTCAGCCCTTGGCCACGGCACGCAGCCGGTCCACCACGTCCGCCCGCAGCTCGGCCGGTTCCAGCACCACCACGTCCGGCCCGAACTCCACCAGCCAGGCATCCAGCCCGTGCCCGTACGGAATCTCCAACTCGTCCCAGCCGTCGCCCAGTTCGCGCACCTTGGTGGCCCTGGCCCGCAACGGGTAACCGGCGCCCGAGCGCAGCCGGATCAGCGCGGAGCGGTCGGCGGTCTCCCCCGCCCAGCCCCGTACGGTCTCCCGCACGGTCACCACGTCCGGCACCGGCGCGGTGAAGCCCGTACCGCGGGCGCGGACCTTGCCGGTGATCCGGGACAGCCGGAAGACCCGCTCCGCGCCGCGCTCGCGGTCGAAGCCGGCCAGGTACCAGTGGCCGCGCCAGCACTCCAGCGCCCACGGCTCGACATACCGGGTCTCGGGGTGCGCGGCGGACGCCTTGCGGTAGTCGAAGACCACCGGGCGGCGGTCCCGGCAGGCCAGCATCAGCGGCTCGAACGCGGCCTCGTGCACCGGGATGCGGGGCTCCAGCGCGCCGTGCGAGCCGTAGGGGTCGACGTCCTCGGGCAGCCCGGCCGCGCGCAGCTTCTGCAGGGCGCCGCTGGCGGCGCCGGCCAGCCGGGCCTGCTGCCAGACCTTGGCGGCCAGGCCCAGGGCGGCGGCCTCCTCGGCGTCCAGAGTGATCGCGGGCAGCCGGTTGCTGTCGCGGCGGGCGAGATAGCCGACCTCGCCCTCCAGGTTCTCCACGGTCTCGATGACCAGGCCCAGCTCGCGCAGGTCGTCCTTGTCCCGCTCGAACATGCGGTTGAAGGAGTCGTCCGACCCCGCTTCCAGGTACGCCTCGATGGACCCGCGCAGCTCGCGCTTGCTGAGCGGCCGCCGTGCGCCGAGCAGGCACAGCGCGAGGTTCATCAACCGCTCGGCCTTGGCAATGGCCATCGACGCCCTACGCCTTCCCTCATGTGCTTCCGACCGTCGACCGTACCGCTCCCAGGTGGCGCGGCAAAAGCCGAAGCAAAGAATGAGGGGCATTACGGACGAGGGCGGTCAAGGAAGAAGGGCCCGCGCACCAGGCGCGGGCCCCACTCCGTGCACAAACGGTCAGGGGTGACCGGCCGGGTCAGCGCTTGCCGACGCCCACCAGGTCGCAGACGAAGATCAGCGTCTCGCCCGGCGCGATCCGGCCGCCGGCACCCCGGTCGCCGTACGCGAGGTGCGCGGGGATCACGAGCTGGCGGCGGCCGCCGACCTTCATGCCCTGCACACCCTTGTCCCAGCCCTGGATGACCTGGCCGACACCGAGCTGGAAGTCCAGCGGCGTACCGCGGTTCCAGGACGCGTCGAACTCCTCACCCGTGGAGAACGCGACGCCCACGTAGTGCACCTTGACGACGTCGCCCGCCTCGGCGACCTCGCCGTCGCCCTCCCAGATGTCCTTGATCTCAAGGTCCTTCGGCGGCTCGCCGCCCGGAAAGTCGACCTCGGGCTTGTCGATGCTCACGTCAAAAGCTCCTGCGTGTGTACGAAACGAAACATGGACAGTCTGTCATCCCCGCAGCTCCGGCGCTCGGCGCGCTACATCGCCGCGAGGATGTCCACCGTGAAGACCAGCGTGGCGCCCTTCTTGATACCGCTGCCGCTCGGCGGGTTGTCCCCGTAGCCCAGGTCCGGCGGCACCACGATCAGCACCCGGCTGCCGACCTTCTTCCCCGTGATCCCCTGCGCCAGACCCTTGACGACCTGCTCCATCTGCTCCACCGAGAACTGGCTCAGGCGCCCCGAGCCGTACGTCTTCTGGAACGTCCGGCCGCCCTGCCACTCCAGCCCCTGGAACTGGCACAGGACCGCCTGCTTCCTGGTGACCTCGTCCCCGTCGCCCTCGATGATGTAGTTCGACACCAGCTTCTTCGGCGGGTCCGACTTCGGCAGCGTCACCTTCGGCTGGTTGCCGTCCGTGTTCGTGGCCACCTTGGGCAGGGCCGGGTCCGTCTGCGGGACCTCCTTGCCCTTCGCCGAGCTCTTGGTGTTGTAGGAGTCCAGCAGGTCGATCACGAACACCAGCGTGTCCGTGCCCTTGATCCCCGCCTGCTCATTGCCCGACGGCCCGTACCCCCAGGTCGGCGGCACCGCGATCTCCACCCGGCTGCCGATCTTCTTCCCCGTCAGCGCGTACCGCCAGCCGTCGATGATGCTGCCCTGCGCCAACTGCAGCACCAGCGGATTGCGGTCGTAGGAGTTGTCGAAGACCTTCCCCGAGCTCCAGATCTGGCCCAGGTAGTTCGCCTTGATGAAGTCGTTCTCCGCCACCGTCCGGCCGTTGCCCGCGATCACCGTCCTGACCGCCAGGTCCTTCGACGGCTCCCCCGTCCCCTTGGCGACCGTCGGCTTCTCCCCGAACTTCGTCCCCGCAGTGATCGCCGGCAGCGGACCCTCCACGATCTTCGGCGGCGGAGGCGACGAGGCCGACGGCGACGGCGACGGCGACGCACTCGCCCTGCTCGACTTCGAATCACCGTCGCCGCACCCGGCGAGCGTGACCAGTCCAGCGGGAACGGCGGCCAGGAGGAGTGAGCGTCGGCGCACGGGAGATGCCTCGTAATCGGTCGATCTTGCGGATTGGTGCGCGCAACTCTACGGCGTGACACGGGCGCCGTACGGTAAACGTACGGCGCCCGTGTGGCGTTCGAAGGCAATACGGCGCCAATAGCCGCTGCCGGAGGGACCGCCCCTACATTCCGGCGATCAGTTTCTCCACCCGGTCGTCCACCGAACGGAACGGGTCCTTGCACAACACCGTGCGCTGCGCCTGGTCGTTGAGCTTCAGATGCACCCAGTCGACCGTGAAGTCCCGGCGCTGTTCCTGCGCCCGCCGGATGAAGTCACCGCGAAGCCGCGCCCGAGTCGTCTGCGGCGGCACCGACTTGCCCTCGAAGATCTTCAGGTCATTGCAGATCCGCGCCGCCTGACCCTTCTTCTCCAGCAGGTAGTACAGCCCACGACGCCGGTGGATGTCGTGATACGCGAGGTCTATCTGCGCGACCCGCGGATGCGACATCGTCATGTTGTGCTTCTCGCGGTACCGCTCGATGAGCTTGTACTTCATCACCCAGTCGATCTCGGTACCGATCCGGTCCAGCTCCTCCGTCTCGATCGCGTCCAGCGTCCGGCCCCACAGCTCCAGCACCTGCGCGACCGTGCCCGTACGGATGCCCCGGCGGTCGCAGAAGTCCACCGCCTTGTCGAAGTACTCGCGCTGCACCTCCAGCGCCGACGCCTCCCGGCCACTGGCCAGACGCACCTTGCGCCGGCCGGTGATGTCGTGGCTGACCTCGCGGATCGCCCGGATCGGGTTCTCCAGCGTCAGATCCCGCATCACCGTGCCCGCCTCGATCATGCGCAGCACCAGATCGGTGGCGCCGACCTTCAGCAGCATCGTCGTCTCGGACATGTTCGAGTCGCCCACGATGACATGCAGCCGCCGGTAACGCTCGGCGTCCGCGTGCGGCTCGTCACGGGTGTTGATGATCGGCCTCGAACGCGTCGTCGCCGACGACACGCCCTCCCAGATGTGCTCCGCCCGTTGGCTCACGCAGTACACCGCACCACGCGGCGTCTGGAGCACCTTGCCCGCCCCGCACAGCAACTGCCGGGTCACCAGGAACGGGATGAGGATGTCGGCGAGCCGGGAGAACTCCCCGTGCCGCGCCACCAGATAGTTCTCGTGGCAACCATAGGAGTTGCCCGCCGAGTCGGTGTTGTTCTTGAAGAGGTAGACGTCGCCCGCGATTCCCTCCTCGTGCAGGCGTCGTTCCGCGTCCACCAGGAGTCCCTCGAGAATGCGCTCGCCGGCCTTGTCGTGGGTGACCAGCTCGGTCACATTGTCACACTCGGGTGTCGCGTATTCCGGATGTGAGCCCACGTCGAGATACAGCCGAGCGCCGTTCCGCAGAAAGACATTGCTGCTGCGGCCCCATGACACGACACGGCGGAAGAGGTACCGCGCCACCTCGTCAGGAGACAGACGCCGCTGTCCCCTGAACGTGCACGTGACGCCGTACTCGTTCTCCAGCCCGAAAATGCGGCGGTCCATGACTGAACATTACGCCCGATCCCCTGAACTGAAACGGGGTTCGGCAGCACGATCTGGATCATTTTCCGATGAAGCCGCAACCACACCGCCCCCGACAGGAGCCGTCAGCACCCGTCCCGTGGCCAGCAGCACCAGCAACGACACACCCCCCGCCACCCCCGGCAATGCGAACCCCCACGACGCACCACCCGACTGGACCACCGGCCCGGCGAGCCCCGTCCCCACCGACGCGCCCACCATGAACGTGGTCACCAGCCACGAGAACGCCTCCGTCACCGTCCCCGCCGGAGCATGCCGGTCCACGATGATGAACGCACACGCGATGCACGGCGCCAGGAACACCCCCGACACCACCGACAGCAGCACCATCGCCACCACGCCCGGCATCCACAGCAACGGCAGGTAACACACCGCCAGCAGCGCCACCAGCACCCTCAGCCGCCGCTCCGGCACCCCGGACCACCGCCGCGCCCCGTACACCGTCCCGCCGGCCAGCGCGCCCAGGCCCAGCCCCGCCATCATCCAGCCGTACACCGCGTCACCACCGTGCCCGTCCGCGTACGACACCGACGCCACCGTGATCGACCCCATCGCGATCCCCACGAACAGGAACGCCCCCAGCAGCGCCAGCAGCCCCGGCGACCGCAGCGCCCCCAGCCAGTGCGCCTCCCGCGGCTCCGAGCGCCACGCCCGCGACGGCGCCGACACCACCACCGACAGCGCCCCCAGCACCCCCACGAGGTTCAGCACCAGCAGCGCCGCCCGCTCCGACCACACCGACACGCACAGCGTCACCAGCAGCGGCCCGACCGTGAACATCACCTCCTGCGCCACCGCGTCCAGCGCGTACGCCGTGTGCACCTGGTCCCCCCGGCGCAGCACCGACGGCCACAGCGCCCGCAGCCCGCCCTCCAGCGGCGGCGTGCACAGGCCCGCCAGCGCCACCAGCGCGTACGCCGGGCCCAGCGGACCGATCCCGCAGAACGCGAACCCGGCCATCGCCAGCGCCGACGCCAGCGCCGCCGGCAACTGCACCCGCGGCTGCCCGTACAGGTCCACCAGCCGCCCCAGCAGCGGCTGGCCCACCGCGTTCGCCACCCCGTACACCGCCGCCTGCGCGCCCGCCAGGCTGTACGTACCGCCCTCCGCGCGCAC